>JAFQNY010000015.1 GCA_017395765.1 bacterium | reverse complement strand
GGTGTTATGTATGGTAATCCAGAAACAACAACTGGTGGTAATGCTCTTAAATACTATGCTTCAGTACGTATGGAAATTAAACGTGTTGAAGGACTTAAAGGCGATGGTGAAGATGTCGGAAACCATGTTCGAGTAAGAATATTGAAAAACAAAGTTGCTCCGCCTTTCAGAACTGCTGAATTTGATATTATCTTTGGTAAAGGGATTTGCAAAATAGGTAATATTTTAGACGTAGCTGTTGATTTGGATATTGTGAAAAAAGCCGGCTCTTGGTTTAGTTTTGGTGATGAAAAACTTGGTCAAGGTCGTGATAAGTCAAAAGAATTTTTAGCTAATAACCCTGAAATTCTTAATACAGTGGAGACATTAGTTAGAGAAAAACTAGCACAAAATGCGTAAAAATTAAGTTGGAATTTGACTCCGACAACAAATAATTTTTGGGGAAAAAGGGGATTGTAAGTTGGGCAAGTATGCCCAACTTTTACCATTAAAAAATCCACTAAAAATACTACTTGACTTTATATAGTTAAATGTGGTATAAAGTTAGTGGGGTAAATGTATATTTTTGAGTCTTGCACATTCTGCAAGACTTTCCTTTTTTTGTAGCAATCGACAAGCGAAATCAATGTTAAAAATAATATAAAAGGCACGATTAACGTGCCTTTTATTTGAATCTATAATTATAAAAATAAATCTATAAGAATTTTCTGACCAGATTTTCAACATATTGTCTTCTTGGTGAAGATTTTTCCGGCATTTTACCATATGTTACATTATCAATTGTTTCACTACATAGAACATTTAACATGCTTTCAAGTCTTGCGTCTTGTTCTTGAGCATCTTTGTTTCTTATAGCTTGTAACTCGCCGTTATCCAAAAATTTTGCCCCGCAAACATTACAATTGTCTATCTGAACACCGGATACACCGGCACCCATTTTAACCATTTTCACACCACATACAGGGCAATGCCTTACTAATGTTTCATCAACTTTAATAAACTCTTTATTTTTAATGGCTGCCAAAATTTCATCAATATTTTCATGGGCTTCATCAAATTTGTTTAACTCTCTGTTATCAAAAACCATTCCGCCACAACCATCTAAGCATATATCGACCATAACTCCTGCTTCATCCATATGTATCTTTTTCATTTCTTTTCCGCATGCAGGACATTTCATAATTTTTTGAGTATCAGCCATAAAAACTCCTATTCTAAAACTAAATCGCCATTTTTCTTAATATGTTCTATTAAACCACCGTCATTCAAAAGTCTTATCATTACATCCGGTAACGGTTCAATCATTGTCATAGTACCTTTTGTTACATTTTTAAGGATACCTGCTTTTATATCCAAATCCAATTCATCACCGGCATCAATACCGTCTGTATCACATTCTATTGCTAATAATCCGATATTAATGGCATTACGATAAAAAATTCTTGCAAAAGATTTTGCAATAACCGCTCCCACACCAGCTATTTTAATAATTTGCGGAGCATGTTCTCTTGAAGAACCTAAACCAAAATTGCTTCCGGCCACAACAAAATCACCCTTTTTCATTTCTTTTGCAAAATTTTCATCTGCATCTTCAAGAACATGTTTTGCAAACTCTTGCAAATCTGATCTTAAATGAAATAATCTACCCGGTGCAATATGGTCTGTTGATATATTATCACCAAATTTAAAAGCGTGTCCTCGCATATCTTATGTCCTTCTTATTTAATCAATACAAAATTTATAACTAATTTCTTAATTGTACAGGCATTACCAAATAAATATAATCCTCATCAGAACAAGGTGCTAAAACTGTTGCTGATAAAGGAGTATTTAATTGAACCATAATCTCTTCAGATTCAGCTATTTTTAAAAACTCTAAAACGAATTTATAGTTAAATGCTATCGCTAAAGGTTCACCTGTATATTTAATATCAATTACATCTTGAGAGTTTCCTGACTCAGGAGAATCCCCTGATAATCTAAGCGTATTATCAGCAAATTCGAATTTTACGATACTGTTTTTTTCGTTTACCATTACAGCAACTCTTTCAAGCGCAGAAATTAATGTACTTTTATCAACCTTTGCTTCCTTTGGAAAAGATTGAGGAATAAGTTGATTATATTTAGGGAACTGACCCTGCATTAATCTTGTAATAATCTTTGTTTTATCAATAGTTATAACTATTTTCTTTACTTCCTTACAGATTTTAATAACTTCAGATTCCGCAATCAAAGAAATTTTTGATAATTCTGCCAATACTTTTGAAGAAATTAACATTTCAAAGATTTTTTCGCTATCAACAGAGTTATTTTTAACAACTTCTCTTACTCTTGCCAATCTGTTACCGTCGGTCGCTGCCATTTCTAAAATATTTTTATTAACTTCACAAACAACACCTGATAAAAGGTTATTTGTTTCATAACCGGCAGCCGCTGATACTACTTGTCTGATAGCTTTTGTGAAAGGTTTTGTTTCAATTTCGATAGAATCGTCTTCAGAAATATTTTCTTCAACTTGAGGAAATTCACCGGCAGAAATACCTATAATATCAAATTTGGAATTTTTACAAGTAATAGTAACAGTAGAACCGTTTAATTCTAATTTTATCAACTCATCTTGTAATCTTGAAATGATTTCTCCAAGTTTTTTTGCAGGTAATGTAAATCTACCCTCAGTTTCTATATTCGCATCAATAAGTGTTGTTATAGACAAATCGAAATCCGTCGCAGTAAGTTTAATTTGATTTTGCCCGATTGTTTCAATCAAAACATTCGCTAATACAGGCTGTAAGCCTTTTACGACAGTTGCTCTTTCAACAATTCTTATACCGTTTAATAAATCGTCTTTTCTTGCAACGAATTTCATATCTATACCCCTTAAATTAACTCTTTTACAAGGAATATTTTATTACAAAATCCCGCTCAATACAAGAAATTTATTTTGAATCTATATTTTTTAAACATTCAACAATTTTTTCTGTTGCATCAAATTTTGCAAGATGAGAAGTGTTTTGTTTCAAATAATTTATTTTAATCGGATTGTCCAATAATTCCAAAATAACTTTTCGCAAATTATTCGGCTCAAGTTCACTGTCTTCCAAATACACACAAGCTCCGACTTCTAATAAAGATTTTGCATTAATCCTTTGGTGATTAGCAGCCGCATGCGGATACGGAATCAATATCGGCGCAACCATTGATGCACAAATCTCAGACAAACTTAAAGAACCGGCTCTTGAGATAACAATATCAGAAGCTTTTAAAACAGATATCATATCCGAAAAATAAGGTTTGATTATCAATTTTCTATCCTGCTCCCATGCCGGATAGACAAGTTTTAATTTTTCAATGGTTTCATCATAATTTTTCTTTCCTGTTTGAAAAATTATCTGCATATTTCTGTCTTGAACAAACTCTTTTAATATCTCAACAAAAGTTGAATTAATAGATTTAGCCCCTTGAGAGCCACCCATAACCGTCAAAGTTAAATTATTTTCCAAGCCCAAAATTTTGAGAGCATCTTCTTTTGTTATAGTTGAAAACTCTTTACGAATAGGGTTTCCGGTAATAACCACATGTTTGTTTTGAATATATTTTTTTGCTTTTTCAAATGCTAAAGATACAAATTTAGCCCTTTTACACAATCTTCTTGTAACCAACCCCGGCATTGCATCACAATCATGCATCATATAAGGAGTTTTTGTTATTATACAAGCAATAATCATTGGTGCTGAAACATAACCTCCTGTCGCAAAAACAGCTTTTGGCTTGTATTTTTTAATATATCGAACAGAATAAAGAATCGCTCTTACTAATCGAATCCCCCAATAAAAGAATTTAGGATTTAATTTTCTTGGCATACCGGAAATTCCAACGTGTAAAAATTTGTAGCCTTTAGAAGTTGCTAACCCAAATTCCATATTTCTTTTATTGCCTACATAATACACTTTATTTTCTTCGCTCAATGCATCAGCAACGGCCATGGCAGGGTAAATATGTCCGCCGGTTCCTCCACCGGTGACAAAATACGCTTTTTTATATTCGTTTGACATTAGTGTAATTCCTTATTTTTTTCACGTTATCTTTTGATATATTCAATAAAATTCCAACCATACATAATGATACCATAACAGAAGAACCACCGTAACTAATAAACGGCATCGGAACCCCTGTTGCAGGAACAAAAGAACTTGCAACCCACATATTCAAAAAACCTTGGAAACAAATCGAAAAAGTTAATCCGAGTGCAAGCAGTTTTCCGTACATATCTTGGCATTTTGTTGCAATAATAAATCCTCTTTGCAAAATTGTCCAAAATAAACAAATTATCAACAAACACCCGATAAACCCATGTTCTTCTCCTATTACCGCATAAATAAAGTCAGTATGGGCTTCAGGCAACCAAGCCAATTTTTGTTTTGCACTGCCATATCCTACACCATACAACCCGCCTGAAGCAAAAGCTACAAGAGATTGTATTACATTATAACCCGCACCCAACGGGTCTGCATCAGGGTTTAACCAAGTTATTATCCTCGAAGACTGATAGCCTTTCATACCTTTTAATAACATTAACGGTATAAAACAAACAGTAGCAGTCAAAAAAAGTTTGACTGAGCCACCGGCACAAATATAAATAACTACTGATGTTGCAAGTAATAACAATAACATACTCAAGTTTGGTTGCATGTAAATCAAACCCATCATAATCAGAATAGGTATAAAGGCTAAAACTATTTTATTATTGTCAAAAAGATTTGTATTTCTGTAAAAAACTCCTGATAATAACAATACAACAGCCGGTTTTGCAAACTCGGATGGTTGCATGGACAGAGGCCCTATATTTATCCACCTTTGTGCGCCGTTAACCGTAACACCGGCAACTTTTACTATGATTAACAAAATAATTACAACAAGCGCAAACGGCAATGTAAATGCCATTAGTTTTTTATAATGAAAATTAGATAAAAATTTAAGTCCAATTAGTCCGGCTATAACCCCAAAAAGTTGTTGAATCATAAACCTTGCCGGATTCACTCCCATTTCTGCGCATTTTGGAGCACTTGCGGAAAATATTGACATCAAGCCTATCACAACAAGAAATATTACTGCAATAAGTAAAGGTCTGTCTGATTGCATGTTTTGAGAATTAAATTCTTCGTTATTAATTTTCTCATTTTGATAAGACATAATTCTTGAAAACTTCTCCCCTGTGTTCATAACTTTTGAACATATCAAAGCTTGCACATGCCGGTGATAACAAAACAATATCCGGCTTCAAATTTATAGATTTATCTATGGCATTTTCTAATGTGTCTTCTTTTATTATATTATTAAAACCGTTTTTTTTCAGATTTTCTTCAAATCTTTCGGTCGCTTCGCCTATTAAAATAACAGTTGTAACATGTTTATTAATAGATTCACACATTTGTGTCAAATCAGTATTTTTATCTCTGCCTCCAAGAATTAATGTAACATCAAGATTGTTAAATGAATCAATCGCAACAATTGATGCCTCAGGGTTTGTAGCCTTAGAGTCGTTATAAAAAGTTATTCCGTCCATCTCCCGAACTTTTTCTAACCTATGTTCAGGTGCTTTGAATGTTTTTATTGCATCAGCGATAGTTTGAGTTTCCATATTACATAATTTTGCACAAACAATCGCAAACATTATATTCTCATAATTATGATTACCCACTAAAGGACAATCTTTTATACTTATAATTTCTTCATTATGTTTGTTTGACTTGTAATAAATCACATCATTTTCAATATAACAAGCATTAGAAGTATTTTTAACCCCAATCAAAAACACTTTTGATGTTTTTAAGTTTTCTGCAAAATCCGCTAATTTTTTATCATTACCGTTTAGAATAGCATACTCAGGAGCTTGCTCATCCTTGAAAATTTTTGCTTTAGCATCAAAATAATTATCTAAACCTTCATGCCAGTCTATATGATCCGGAGTGAAATTTGTCCAACAAGATATAAACGGTCTGAAATTTTTTGTCATATATGCTTGATAAGAGCTAATTTCACATACAAAATAATCATTTTCTTCTTTTAACAGTTCAGTCGGAGGGATTCCGATGTTTCCGCATACCGGAGCATTAAAATCTTTACTCAAAATATGAGAAACCAATGCAGTTGTTGTAGTTTTTCCGTTTGTTCCGGTTATTGCAATAAAAGGAACTTCAGTATTTCTATACGCAAGCTCAACCTCTCCTATTACAGGAATCTTTTTTGCACTGAGCGTTTTTAAAATATCTGATTTAGGAGGGATTCCCGGACTGGTGACCGCAAATTGAGAATTTTCAATAAATGATTCGGAATGAACTCCGTATTCAATATTAATCCCATAATCCTGAAGTTCTTTTACTTTCTCTGAATCAACTTCAGACTTTGATTCGGTTAAATATACATCATAACCTGAATCTTTTAAAAACTTTGCTGCTGATATTCCGCTTTTTGATAATCCCAAAACTAAAACTTTTTTTGTCATGTATAATTGCCTTTGTCGAATTGCAAACTAAAATTATATAACTCTCTTTTTATTATAATTCTAGCTCAAAAAGTTAATAAAAGAAATAAATTGTTTTAAGAAATAAAAAAGTAAAACCTAAATTTATTAGTTTTTACTTCTTTTTAACAACATATTTTTGCTCGAGTTTTTGTAATGAATTATAATCTTTCAACTGGTCTTTGCTGGCTTTAAGATTTATTAGACTCGGTATTACAAGATTCTTTGATTCTTTCATAATTGTGTCACTGATTATAATTGGATATGATGCTCTTTCTGAGAACGGAGAGCGTTTGTCATTAACTTCATTGATAACATCATCAATATATCTTAACAAATTACCTTTTACGTCTAATTCATCATTAAGCATAATAAATTCGTCTAACGGCATCGTATCTCTATCATTATTAAATCTTGAAGAAACTAATAATATATTAGACATACAGTCATCTCCACCTTTTGATTGCGGTTTTACATGTTCAATTGTTGCAACAGAACTGCTTATTAATCTTTTTGCTATAGCTTCATGTGGTTTTTTAGAATATTTAACTACAAATGCATCAAAATCATTCGTTGATCTTGGTAATTTATACCAAGCACGATATATTCCAATTACTTTTTGTAAATCATCACCCGTAGCTTTAACTTGTTTTATTCTATCCAAAACAACTCTTCTGCCAAACGTATTGTCATTTACATATTCAATAGCACTGTCTCTGATTTCTTCAATTTGAGCCGCTATTTCAGGGCTTAATTTTTTGATAAGATTGTTTGTTCTTGTCAAAATTCTGATTTGTTTTTCTTTAAGTCTTTGCAAAGATTCGTCTTTCGCTTCCAACAAAATATCTTGAAAATTTCTTTTGTTTTTATGCTCAGAATCTACAAAAAAATCAAAGACTTTTCCCTCAATATCATGCATATATTTTGCGTATTGTTGTAAGAAATTTATTGCAGACATTGCATTCGGACGTTTTTCAAGCTTAGAGTATATTATTTTCTCTTCCGCCGGAGAAAGCATCAATCTTCCGCTATAAGCACATTTCAATCTCTTAGCATTATTCAACAAAAATCGCATATCAGGACTCATCCCGAAAGATATATTAGGAAATGTTGCCAAACTATAGTTTGGCATAACAGAATATTCTGTTATGCTATCATTTTTAATTGTTTTATTAGAAATTTTCTTATTAGAAACAACTATAGATTTATTTATAGGTAATATTTGATTAAATTGAATTTTCATGATGCCTTTTGTATATGATAATTAATATAAAGCACCTGAGTCAAATTTTTGAATAGGTAATCCTACTAATTGTTACAAAACTATACGAAACTAATAATCATTTCCTACATTTTCAACATCAGCATTAACTTTTGCTCTGCCATCATTAACAGTTTTAATGATTTTCATGTTTTTCATTGAATCAACAGCTGCATCTTTTGAAAACGAAGTAATACTGTTATAAGCAAAGTAAGCGCAAACTGCAATAATTAATACAATAATAAATTTCATATAAACACCTCTCTTTTTTATTTATTATATCACTAAATTTCTTTATTCAAAATTAATATTTATAAAATCTTTGCACTTCACTATTGATATCATCCGGCACTTCAAACCGTTCCGGAAAAGCTTGACGCGCATCTCCAAGAGTTATTTCCCGATTAAATCGTGACAAATTTGCAATAATTAATAATTTATACATTTTGAATGCATCTTTAAATTTGAAATCAACAATTGATTTTTCAGGTAAATCTATTTTATCAATCTCATTCCATGCACGAATATTTCTTATATTACTGCGACGAGCTATCGCCTCCAAGTGTAAACTTTTATAATAAGCAGAATCTTTTAAAAAATTTGCACTTTTAGATTGAGCCAACGGAGTCCTTGATTCTTTTATGATTTTTTGAGATTCGGCTAAAGCTTTTTTAGATTTTTCTAAAAAAGTATTCTTTGCCCCGCAAAATGTGTTGTTGAGATGTTGCACTTTCATAATATAATACCCCTAATAATATAAAAACTATTTTACCTTATAACTAATATTTGCCACTGCCGTAACTTTTTTATCAATAGTTGAAGAATCATTAATACCCATATCAGAAACAGCTGTCGAATCAACCGGAGTAATTTGATAAACCCCCATTCTTATTGATTGCACATTTCCGACTTTGTTATGCGTTGCCTTCAACATAGATTCTGCACGAGCTTTTGCGTCAAGTGATGCTTTCTCAAGCAATGAAACTTTTAGTTCAGGAAGTTTTGAATAATCATAAGACACATCATAAACATTTATATCAATACCCTGACTAATAAGTCCCGTAATATCGTTTGAAATATTTTTAATCTTTTCTACATTATCAGAACTTATTCTTATTGGCTGACTTAAATTGTAAGATTCCGGAATATTGGTATAAGCACCGGTTTTTTCATCCCTTTTGTAATTATAATATCCGTTAACCGTTTTTTGTTCAATTGATGTAATTCCTTTGTCAGCTAAATATTTTTCCACAATTTTGATTTGTGATTGAAGAGCCTTGTATGCTTCGTTTTTATTAATCCTTTTCACATTTATATTGAAACTTAGAGAACCTTTATCTGATTTAACAATTTCATACGCAGAACCGGTTACTGCAATAGTATTACCTGAAAATGTTGTTACTATAGTTTTGGTAGAAAGCAATATTGTAATAACAATTAATAAACCGACTGTTAAAATTTGTAATTTTGCAATTTTTTCTAGCATAACGAATCTTCCTGTGTTCAACTAATGTATTTATTATAAATCCAAATAAATAAAAAAACATGTATTTTTTGGGTAACTGTATTCAACAAAACAAGTTTATTTTTGTGAATGCATTTTAACACTCGAATTGAGAAAAAAGAACGGTGGGTTTGATAATTTTAGTTTGTACTATTAATTATATTATAATTTTTTAACATTTCTACTTTTACTGGTTTCCATATTCTACTGATTTCTTGTATAGAATTAGGTTGAGCTAAACTTTCTTCAAATATGTATTCCATTTTATATTGAGGAGATTTTATCTTCAATTGTTCTACATCTAAGATACAATCTCCAAGTGTAGTTTTAATTTTTACAATATTTTCACTTATTTTATTTACTTCGATAACCTTAAAATTTTCTCGAATATTAATACTACCCTCATTCATTATTGAACCAAGATGATAATAGTCATTATCTATTTCTACAATAAGGCTACAACCTGAAATCCAATATTTATTGCCTCTTAAAGTAAAGTCATGTTCTTTTTGGGGTTTAAAAGTGTTTGTCTTATATTTATTTTTTACAACAAGTTTTCTTTCTTTTTCAGGTATGATTAAACTAACATTGCTTGCTGAAATTGTATATTTTATAGGATTATTATTTTCATCATAAATCAAGAATGTATTTTTTGATATTTTTTTGAATTTATATGGGAGGCTTACAATCATTAATTTATTATCTGCGTATGTATATATTCTGCCTTCATTTGTTAGCGCATATGGAATATTATTTAAAATAAATCTAGAAATAATTTTTTGGGAATACCCCCCACCTGTATTAGTTATACTGAAATACGTTAGTGGCTTTATTAAAGCTCCATCTTCTTTTACTATTATTTCATTTGTTCCATTAGAATAAAATATATCACTATTCAATGATATTTTATAGTTTTCTCCTTGAGTTTCAATATTACTAATG
>JAFQNY010000184.1 GCA_017395765.1 bacterium | reverse complement strand
CCTAAAGCTCTTAAGAAAGTCGCAGGGTTCATTGTAGAAGCCCCTTTTTCTGTATCATAAGGCTGTTGAATAATACACCCGTAATCTGACCAAAATCTTGATAAGTTTAAAATTAAGTCTTGAAAATTTAATGTCATCTCTTTTCCTAACATTGTATTTTTTACACTTAATAATTATACACATAAATAGGTATTGTAGCAAATTAAGTGTTCAAAATGTTAATTTTTGTAACATATTTTTTTAAATGGTAAATTATAAAAAATATATATACTTTATATAAATATGACAATGAATACAAATGTAAAATTAGAAATACGAAATGGTGAAGGTATAACTTTTGGTATCGATAGACAACTCGATAAAGAGTTTAACCAAAATGTTACCTTAAAAGGTTCTATTTGGAACAATATTATGAATATTGTCAAAAATGACAATGCTACTAATACAAAACAGTATAGCGGCGGTGATTCTGATATTAATAACGGAAATCATTATGTTGTAAAAGAAGGTATTTATGAACTATCTCAAAATGCTTGGGGGCAAATTAAAACATTGGTTGCAAGTGCTTTGAATCTTCCTATGGAACCAACTGCCGAAAATACAGAAGCTTCAGTGAAACCGGAAGATGTTGCCGTTGAAACCGGTGAGCAAGTTGCTGTTACATCACAAAAAAAAGATGAAAATATAAAAGATGTAAATAATAGAGAACAAGTTTTAGCTGATGTTTTAGATGAATTGAACAAAAAAGCTGACGGTTCTCTTGAATCAAAAGCTTTAGTAGGTGCATTAATAACTAAATATCAAGCAATAAAAAGTGTTGCTGAAGATAATGGTCAAACCGTTAATTATACAGAAATGATAACTCGATTAACGAATTATGCAAAAGGTAGGGAATTCCAACTTTTTGGATTACAAGCGTCATTAGGTGATGACGTAACTTATAATAGCGAATGTGCCAAAGCTAAGACACTTCCTGTGTTAAAAGCTTCATATAATCAATTTGCTAATGAATATATTGAATATTTTGATAAAGACGGCAATGGTAAAATAGGTCTTTATGAGATGTTTTACGAGAATTTAGTTTCAAATTATTTAAACGAAGGTCTAACCCCGATAGAAGCTGCTAAAAAAGCAATGGAAACAACAAATTCGTATTTGCAAAAACAATATGATGTCATGAATTTGCCGGAAGGTGAAGATAATGACGCAATTACTTTTAAATTAGTAGTTAACAAGTTTGTCAACGTAGAATCTTTGGTAGATACAAAGATTGATTCAGAACTAGATGCTACTGAAATAGCACCTTATTTACATGCAATGGCAAATTTAGAGTCAGGAAATAATATTACCGGCAAAGAATATAGGACAATGCAATATGCAGAATTTGAAAATGATGGTAACTTTGAGAAATTCATTAAAAAATCAAAAGAATTTTTGGATGGTATTCAAGAATAAAGTTATATAATTGTTCTAAATTCAGTATTTTAGATTTTAATTTATCCATTTAAAGCTTGTAACGTAGTCGTCACCATTAATGTTTCCTTTAATAATGGCTATGAATTTTCTGTAAGCTTTGTTTGAAAGTTCTATTCCCGGAATTTTGTTGATATTTTCAAGAAGTTCACTATCGTTTTCTAAATCAATTCCCGGTATAAGATTAAATAACGTGTTTATTGATAAGTTTCCTATCGGCCCCAGCATTGTTGAAATTTTTCTTGAAAGAAGACCTAAAACTTCCATATTAGCGATAGAGGTTGCAAAGTTATATGTTCCGGTCAAAAATAAGCTTAAATCTTTACCTTTTGTCGTGATTTCAATATTTCTTGCAACACCGTCTTTCATTCGAACAGTTCCATATATATCTGAAAACTCTCCTGTTTTTTGAGGAGTAATTAAATCTACGACGTTATTAATCGATAGTCCTGTAATTCCGCCTTTAACTAGGTTTCCAGCTTTTAGTAAGTATTCCAGAGAACCCAGTTTTGGCATTTTACCGTTTTTGACGTTAAAAATCGATTCTCCGCTTATTGTTTCTAAACATCTGTTAAAATCACTACCTTCACAATTGAAATTTATTTTACCAGTTAAGTCTCCGTAAATTTGATTGTTTAAATCAAATAACGCATAAGTGATGTCATTTGCATTAATACTTTCGGCTATTAAGTTCAACTCCAAGTTTTCATTTACTGTATTGTATTTGTATTTACCGCTTAATTCACCTTGTGCAATATTAAATTTGAATTTATCTATACTTAAAACTCCTTTGGAATTTAATTCTGTGATAGCTTGAAAATCCGTCGCATGAATGTTTCTTAGGGTTATGTTTTTTGCTTTAAGTGTTAGTTTTTTGAATAAGAT
>JAFQNY010000183.1 GCA_017395765.1 bacterium | reverse complement strand
TCGGTTTTATTTTCGTGCTCAGCTTAGTGAATACTCTACTTTTTGTTTTCATCACTGAGGTCTTTACTGGCCCCATCCCGTTACTTCCGCAACTCGGTTCCCGACCCTCTGCGCACTCGGCGGTTTCCTCACCGACATCCTCCATATTACCAAGTCAAAAATAAATGTCAACTACTTTTTTTAAAAATTTTTAAAATTTATTTACAAAACTTAAAAATAATAAAATTTATCAACTCAAAAAAGCCTCGAATACTGGCTATAACAAAAACATAAGAAACTTTATATTTTTTTTAAATTTATTATAAAACAGATTTTTTTAGTAAAAATTTTTGATATTCTGCAACTATAGAATCATATATAGGAGAATCTTTGTAGCCCGACGCAAAATCTTTTGCAAATTTATCGATAGAATATTGAAAACTCGAATCATATTGCCTTTCTTTTAACAAATTTTGCATCATATTTAAAATCTCATACATGTCTTTAATTTTTTTAATATCATTGCTGATTTTGCTTGAAATCGAAATTTCACGATATCGATAAATATAAGTCATTTCAGGCATAATATAAGCTTTTGGATCAGATAATATAAAATCAAAATAAAAATACATATCTTCAAAATACAAACCTTCAGCCCATTTAAAACCATGTTCTTTTACGTAATCTAATTTGTAAGATTTATTCCAAGCATAAGCAGGATAAGAAAATATATTACGTGGAGTTATAATTAATTCCCCTCCGGGGTGATGAGCCATGCAGGGATGAGAAAGGTTAAGCGTAGCAAAATCGTTTTTTTCATAATATTTCCAAGGTGAAATCCAAACACTCGGAGCGTCAGTTTTTTCAAAACCTTTAAGAAAAACTTCAAGAAAATTTTCTTCAACCCAATCATCAGAATCAATACAACAAAGAAATTCTCCGGTTGCGTATTGAAGAGCAGTGTTTCTAGCAGCGCCAAGCCCTTTGTTTTCGGGGTGGTTTATAATTTTTATCCTTGTGTCAAACTCTGCATATCTGTTAACAATATCCATTGAAGAATCCGTAGAAGCATCGTTAATGCAAAGCAACTCAAAATCTTCAACAGTCTGATTAAGAATACTTGATAAACATTGAGCAAGATATTTTTCTACATTATAAATCGGTAAGATTATCGAAAACTTAGGTCTTTGCATTTTATAATCACCTTAACCCCATAATTAAACTTTTAAATGTTCATTTTTTTATAAATTTCCAGAATAGTTCGATTTACTTTATAAAACAAATTATTCCTTTCAACTTCTGACATTTCATCCAAAGTTTGCTCGAGCTCGCTTAAAGGAATCTTAAAAAAGCGCTCCAAAACTTGAACCTCTTTCTTTGTAATTTTATACTTAGTAAACAAAGGATCTTTACGCATATTTATATGATAGCATGTAAATAGATTATTCCGTTGTGCGAGGATTGAAAATATCTTTTAAAGTATTTTCCAGATTTGCAAGTTGTTCTTTATAAGTTTTACCCACTAGTCTAATATCTTTTTCACGCATAGCTTTCAATATAGTAAGAACCAAAGCATTAGTATCTCCGTCACCAATTACACCATAATTTACTTCTTTTAGCGGACCTTGCTGCTTACCTCGTCTCATTTCTGCGGCTAGTTGGTTTTCCGATAAAGTCATATGAGTACCTATACCCGGAAGGATAACTGAATGAATATCACCTTCTTTTTTATAAGCAGCTTGAATTTGTTCTTTTACTATCGGGTCTTTCATTAAATTATTTAGAGCGTTTAATATCAGCTTAGAATGAACATCAACACCCTTTGCCGAGTGATTTCCGATAATACCGTCACCGTCCTGAACTACTTCACTATATGAGACTTTAAGTTCTTTAGCCTTTTCTTTTATAGATGCATCTTGCATTACCGTAGTATTAAGCATTGCCTCAGGACTAAAATTAAGACCGGATTCTATTGCTTTATTTTTCGCATTAGCAATTTCTTTTTCATAAGTCTCTTCAATATAACCGTCATTGCGAGTCTCTAATTCTAGTCTGCGTGCAATTTCAGCAAGAGCTGTCAAACTTATGTTACCTTCACTACGATTAGTGTACTCTTCCCAAAGAGTTGCTATCTCAACATTTTGTTCTTTTGCAGATTCTTTTAAAGCTTTAGCTATTGTTTCAACAACATCCATAACCTCTGCCGGGCTAAAGTTGTTTTCAATATCTACAACCAAAGAACTATCAGAAGAAATTCTTTGATAATAACTAAAGAGTTCATTCACGTTATTTTTATCTACCTGTAACAACAAATTTTTAGCTTTTTGTTTGTCGGCTTTTCCCAAGAAACCGGGGTTTAAAGCTTTATAAACATCAGTTGCAATTGAATCTGCATTAACTATAGCTATAGCTTCAACAGCTTTTTCAGGAGTAACACCCCATTTTTTAGAAAGGGCGATAGCGTCACCTTTTTTCTCTTTAATAACTTTAATAAGCTTGTTTAACTCGTTTTCGTTCAGTTTGTTATCACCGTTGTCATACTTAGCATAAACATCCCAAACCGATGCGTTATTATCAACCTTGACAATTTGTTTTGCTAAATTGGGTTTTAAATAAAGATCTTTAGATTCATTTGTATTATTAATTTCAAAAGACATTTTATACCTCTTTTTTGTTTAGTATTTATCTTATAATATAGCGTTCTTGCCAATTATGCCCATTCTATCCATCTGCCATCGGGAGTATAATAACCCTCATCAGTCATATAGCTCCTACCGCGTTCATAATCGTTTTCTGCTCGCCACGCCGCATCTTGTTGGTCTGCAATTGCATCCATAGCCGCCTCCCAAGCATTATAATCTTCAAACGGGTCTGGAAGTTTATCTAGAGCTTCTTGAGTGTACAACCAGTCATTATATTCTTTTTCTTCTTTTGCTTTTTGAACTCTTTTTTCAGCTTCAATTTGATTTCGTAATTCATCTGCCGTAATAATGCCTTTAATTGCTCCTTTAGCATAAGCTTCAAATACAATTCGCCTATCTTCTATAGCTTTATCGTATGCTTTCGACCAATCGGCATAATTATCGTAATCCATTATGGAAGGCAAAGGTGGTACTACATAATTACTATACAAATATAAAGCTACATTATAAGGTATATTACAGTCAGTCATGATTTGATTTATTGCCAAATCAGGAGAAAGTATAGAATAATCTAAATAATTAGGAACATAGACATTATTATCATTGCTGTTATTTTCATCAGGTTTTTTAGCCTCAATTATAACTTCTGGAAACCATTCTGTATCATAAATTGTTCCACTTTCATCAACATCAATTGGAGTATGGGGTATTGTTTGCTCAGATTTCTGTTCCCAAGTGCCGTTTTTATACTCATATTCTATAACAACTGTTATAGAACCATCAGCAGAAGTGTTATAAACAACCTTCACCGAACCCTCTGCCGTAATAGGAGCTTTACCTTCTTCATAATAAAGCCAATTAATATACTCTCTTGTTACGGTTGTAGAGCCATCTGGATTTGTTTTTTCAGTATGTTTGAAATCCTGATATTTGCTTGGGTCAATTGTTGGCAGTTCAGCTTTTGAAACTTCATATGACTTCAAATAGTTATCAATAGCTTCGAGTACTGCTTTTTTAGCCGCACTATTTAAATTCCTAAAATCTCTTTTTTTCATAGATTTACAGAGTTCAGCAGCTAAATATCCGCCAAGATTTGAATTCTCAAACTTTTTTAAAAGATCTGTAACAAAATCCGGAGTAAGTAATTTTTCATCAACTAATTTTAAAGAAATCTTATCGCAGAACTCTACACAATAGGTTTTTGACAGTTTGTTTGTCAAATATTTACCAACACCCAATTTATCATATGCACATTCTAAAGCGGCAGTTGACTTACTTAGAACCGTTAAACCACTATTTACAAAATCGAAAAAGTCTAAAGTCCCCTTTTCGTATTGAGCTCGCAAATCATCAATTTCAAAAGTTGACTGTAAAAAAGCTTGACCTGCAATAGCAAATGCCCTAACAACAGTAGCGTATCCTGCCACCTTTGCCCCTGTTATAGCTCCACGAGCCGCCCCATATGACGCTCCTGCTCCAATAGCAAAACCTCCCGATGCATAAGCAGAAATTCCGCCACCAATTATAGCACCAGCGCCTGCAAGTACAGGTACTGCCCAAATTTGCACTTTACCTGCAACCTTTTGAACTTTATCCAAGTCTTTATACAAAACTTGTCTCCAATCTTGCTTCTCAACTTTTATTTTATGTGCCAGATTGATGCCATATAAAGAAAGGACCGTTACTGCCGAACCTATAATTATAACTTTTTTAGGCCCGCCAGAAGTCGTAGTTGTAGTATTGTTCAAAGCGTCTTTAAATGACTTTATTGATAGTTCCAATTGAGTTTTGGCAATATCTTCTTCAGAATCACTATCACTTAGTGTTTTTGTTAATTCATTAAAGAAAAGTGTTGCTAAAATTTCTTCTTCTGCAGTTAGATAAGATTTGCCTGTAACTTCAGCAAAAATCTTATTAAAATTAGATTGAGTGAATTTCATTTCAGATTCTTCAACTATTTGACCAATTTTTGAGGACAAATCTTGTAAAAAATCTGAATCTTTTAACATTGATTCTAATTTACTCTCATCAAGAGTAGCCATTTTTTGCATTGTAGAATATGTTGCCAAAACTGTTTCAATGTCATAGGAATCCATTAACAAAGCTTGAAACTCTTGGAGACCAGCAGGTTCGCTAACATATAAATTCGCTGAATAAGTTTTTCCATCAATAGTAATAGTATAACTTGCAGAATTATCATCATTTACTTTACATTCTAATCCGGAATCTTCAAGTTCATCCCAAGTACCTGTTACAGAAACTTTTTCTCCTGCATCATTTGTATAAACACATTCGTATGTAGCTTCTCTTTCAGCTAATTCAGCCCACATTGGATCTTTAATATTTATACCCGAAATGTAATCAAAGAAAGCTTTAACTTCTTCAATACCATTATATCTACTTGCAGCTTTTTCTGCAATCATTGTCAATAAAGCATCGACATCTCCATTACCAAAACTCACTGATATTGTACTTGCGAAGTCTGTTGTATCATTAATACCTTCTATGTAACTATTATAAATTAACAATTCTTCAGCACCGTCATCTATGGTATTAAAAAGCGTAGCATCTTTGTTATTGATTGCATCTAATTTATCAAGCAAATGGTTGTAAATATTATTTGTTAAACAATATTTTTCAGGATCTGCCAATACCAATTCAATTGATGCTTTAACAAGAGCATTTTTCTCAAGATTGTCAGGTTGTTTTCCGACAAAATCGAAATTTGCATAGCCTAATTGCTCGAATAGTTTTTTATCATCTGCTCTTTCAGAAAATACCCTTAATAAATTTTTGTTAACAGCGCTTAAACCAGAATAATCTGAGATACTATTGTGTAAAACCTGTTCTTTAGAAATGAGTTCTCTTAGATTCTTTACATTTTTAATAGGACCATATGAGTCAAAATTATCTTTGATTATTGATTTTAGAGTTGCATCTGCATTATTAATTAGAGCTGTTTCTAAGGAGTTAAAATATACGTTAACCATTAAAAGCTGACTATTGTATTTTTTCAAATCTTCTGACGACATGTTATTAAGTTCTTCATCAGTTGGATAAATATTAATTTTTGCTAAATCCATATACTCAGGTTTTGATTGCGGTAATGTTTTACCATAAATTTCTTGAAACGCATTTTCAGTTTCCGCTTGTAACAATTGACTAAACTCAGCATAATTAGTTTTATTCATACTATAATTTAAAACATTGCCGTCAGCAGAAATCGTTGCATTAAAATATTTTGCAATATCAGCATCGGACAAGAAATAATACCTTTCTTGAATTTCGTCTTTAGTCATTAAATTTTGTGTAATATCATCCGACCCTTTAGCAGCAGCTTCTTTATTACAGCTGATTGTATAGGATTTTCCTTCATATTCAAACGAATATGTGTACAAATTATTCGATGTTGTATAAGTTACTTTATTTATTCCGATAGCGTTTAAAATTGTTTTAACCTGCTCATTTGCCAAGTTTCCGCTTGTAAAATCCATAACAAGTTTATTTAATGCTTCTTGACGTAATTTTGTTGCCTCATCTCCGGTTGCCAAATAGATTTCTTCTGCATAGTTTTTGTAATTAGCATAAGTTACTAAATCACCGTCTTGAGTGTATGAAGTTAACTTTGCAACAGTGTTTTCTTTTTTGTTAACATCATTCAAGAAATTATCCAAAGTTAAATCTTTTTGATATTTTAAGTAATTGCTTAATTCTGCTGCTGTTTTAAAATTTGAATCCGGTTTTAAAGCATAGTCAGTTACAACATTGTTTTCGGTTTTGGCTGCAATAAAATAATTTGCAATATCAGTATCTGTTAATCCATAAGTGTTTTGTAATGCTGTTTTTGTATAAATCGCACTTGTTTTTGTGTCAATTTGTGACACTGCAGCAGCTGTATTACAACAAATTTTGTACGTTTTTGTGCCTAATTTGAATGTCACTATATGCAAATTAGAGCTTTGAGTTGAACTTATACTTTTTGCACCTTTTGCTTTTAAGCCCGCAATAAGTTCTGATACAACTAAATTACCTCGTGTAAAATTATCCACCAATTGATTAAATTCTAAATTACCTACAGAACCGATAGTTACACTTCCGGTCGCTCCTGTTGAACCTGAATTGCCGACAATTACCGTTTCATAAGAGCATGAGCTTGTTGAACTTGCTGAACTAGTTGAGCCGACACAACTCGCAGAGCTCGCTGAACTTGCTGATGACGCAATCTCTTTTTGATAAGAATACGTTTTACCGGAGTTTAAGTTATAACGGTAATTTACAATGTTTGACATCCTATAGGCTCCTATATTTAACTGTTATTTTTTTTAAATCGTGCAACATAATGTATATTGTGTTGACCTTGATTATTGTCATTTTTACTTTCATCCATAGTGTTGACAAGCATCTCCACTCATAACCTTGAAAAATACAATAATACACATGTTTATATCGGCATAAATTCGAAAAACTTTAATAAAAAATCGAGGTTTGTTACAAAAATTTACAATAGCAGGTTAAAAATCAACTATATCAAGAAAAAAAATAATCTAATTTTAAAAACAAATAAAAAAAAAGCTTTTATCTAATCGTGCAACATAATGAATATTGTGTTGCACGATTAAAAAGGGGCTTAATTTAAGTTTTTTCAATATTAGAGGGTGATAGTAAACTTGTTTTTTGGTTGTATGGATGCTAAGATAGTTTTGAAAGAGGTTTAGGAGTTGCTTATGGATAGAATTTTACCGATTTACAAAGATGATAGGGATAAGATTATAGTTATAGCGATGGTGATTTCGTCTATATTTTTCGTATTTTTTCCTGCATTAATTGTTATTTTGTTTTTGAAAGAACAAATTAGTGAGAATTCATACAAAATAGCTAAATCGTTGTTGAATTTTGAATTAATGTTGTTTTTAATTTCATTAACATTTGCGATTCCGGTAATCGGTTGGTTGTTGGGATTTATTTTGGCTCCGTTAATGATGATATACAATGTGATTATTTGTATTTTGACATTTAGCTCCTTAGTAAAGGGAACAGGGGTAAAGCTACCTGTTTGGTATGAATTTATATAAAAAGCTTAGAGATTTTGTGATGGAGTGAAAGAATTTTTATTTTACCCCTTTACAAAAAAATATTAGCATGTAATATAATAAATGTAGCCGAGGGGTAAATAAGCGAAAGCGATTTACGGCGGTTATCCAAGGAAAGGGTGAAAATCCGAGTATGTGGGGGTTTAGCTCAGCTGGTAGAGCACCTGCTTTGCACGCAGGGGGTCAGGAGTTCGAATCTCCTAACCTCCACCATTTAAAACAAATAGAACAATCGAAATCAGAGCCTTCGGGCTCTTTTTTAATGCTTTCAAGACATTCATCTTTGCGAGAAATTATTATTTGCTTGAACTTAGCCATTCCCATTTCTGCAATACCTTTTTTAGCTAACTTAACAAGCTCTTCAATGTAAGCATATTGAGTGTATTGTTTCAGGACAGATGATTTATTGCGGTTCAAATGATTATTGGCTTTAAAGTTGCTTGTGTCTTGAATTGTAGCGGTCGGAAGTATTCCAAAATAATCATTTCAACTGTACTCAAGAGTCCTCC
>JAFQNY010000182.1 GCA_017395765.1 bacterium | reverse complement strand
ATCATTATAAATACTTTGCAAATAGTACTTTTTAAAAACCTTTTCAATACCTTTTGAACGGGAGTTTCTTAATATAGTAAGTGCTATATTGTATAATTCGATGCTTTTACCATACTTCCTGAGAAAAATCCTATATATTCTTGCTTCCACATATGCAATAATATATTCTCCACAAGTTACTCGCATACACTGAATAAAAAGCAATGCAAATAATATTCCACCAACAAGCCCAAATGGCAAAACAAGAAAAAAATTAATAACAAAAAATAGCAATGGTTGTAATATTCCTATTAATGCAATGAAAAATGTCCATAAAATTCCAAAAAATAAAGACAAGTTTATAATGACGTTCTTGTTTCCATTATAAAACTTCAACCAATTATTAAAAATATTTTTCATATTGCATCCTTAATTTGATATTTATATGTAAATTATAACAATTTTTATAAAAAAGTCATAGAGTGAAATTATTCACAAACAAATACTTTAATCTTATTCATAAAAAAAGGGAATATATAACCAATCGCATTGCCGGATTATTAACAGTCATATCTAAAGATAATATTTCTAACCCCCTTGAAGTCTTAACTTTATACGCTTCACTTTATACCGATTTAACTTTATAAAACCTGATACAGAAGAATTTTGTTTTTACCCCTCACCCTAACCCTCTCTCTCAAGGGGGCGAGGAAACTTAATTTAGGATTTTATTTGCAATAAAAAATCAAAAAGATTAACCTTATTTCAATTTAGATTGATAAATTGAAATAAAGATGCTATAATAAACATGTTATTTCAATTTTGGAGTTTACATGAATAATAGAGCAGGAATATACAAAAAGAATTTATCAGGCGAAATGGCTTACAAATCGTTTATGCCATCAGTTTTACCACCTAATCCATCAATAGTACTCAATAACGAAATTGTTGATTTGTTAGTCAAAGCAAATAAACAACTAGCTTTGCTAGAGGGAATTTCAAGTAGAATTCCTAATATTAATCTGTTTATTTCTATGTATGTTAGAAAAGAAGCTCTTATGTCTTCTCAAATTGAAGGTACTCAAGCAACTCTAGAAGATGTCTTAGACCCAATGCTTGAAGAAAATACCAATAGACCTGTTGGTGATGTTGTAAATTATATTAAAGCTACTGATTTTGCAATAAATAGATTAAAGGAACTTCCTTTGTGTAATCGCTTAATTAAAGAAGTACATGAGGTTTTGCTATCAGGTGTTAGGGGACAAAATAAAAGTCCTGGTGAATTTAGGCATTCTCAAAATTGGATTGGCGCAGCAGGATGCAATTTGCAAAATGCACGCTATATTCCACCTTCTGTTGAAGATATGAATCAGGCAATGTCTGATTTAGAAAAATATATCAATGGCGATGATGAACTTGATGTACTGATAAGAACAGGTTTAATTCATTATCAATTTGAAACCATTCACCCATTTTTAGATGGTAATGGTAGAATAGGGCGACTTTTAATAACATTATTTTTAATGGAAAAGAAAGTCTTAAGCACTCCGGCATTGTATATTTCTTATTTTTTAAAGAAAAATAGAATTGAATATTATGACCGAATGAATGAAGTAAGAATTAAAGGTAATTATGAACAATGGATTAAATTTTTCCTTGAAGCAGTCTATGAATCAGCAAAAGATGCAGTGGAAACCATTGATAAATTAACATCATTGCATGATAATTATTGCTCAAAGATAGAAAGTTTAGGACGCCGTGCTAAAAATGTTATGAGGGTTTTTGAGTATCTTGAATCAAATCCTATTATTGATATTCAAAAAACCTCAAAAGAGCTTGATATAGCATTTAATACAATGTCTAGCATTGTAAAAGACCTGATTAGTATTGGTGTGCTTGAACAAACTTCAACCCAAAGTAGAAACAGAACTTTTGCATATAAAGAGTATTTGGAAATTTTGAAAGAAGGAACATAAAAGCGGAAATTTTGTAATTTTTGTAAAATTTCCGCTTTCAAGATATAACTTGATTTGAGGATATGCATTTTTTCGGGGGTAAATATTAAAAATAGTCTTAAGTAAAAAATGCAGGGGTAAATGAGGATTAAAACTCAAACTACATAAGGCTTTGCAAAATCAGCGGTGTGATTTTGTACGAGTAGGAATTGAGCTAAATAAACCACTCGACAAATTATATTTTAAAAGCTTTTCACTTTTGTCATGCTGAATTTATTTCAGCATCTTACAAGTTGGTAGATTTACTATTAGCCGATAAGGTCCTGAAACGCGCCTCGCATTAAACGGATACGCTTACGCTTTCATCCTCTGCTCGGCTTGTTCAGGACGACAGGAACGTCGGTCTTTTTTTTGTGAAATTAAGTATTTATAACCACTTCCATCAGTTCGAAAATTATATTCTATAAGGAATTGAGATCGAAAATTTTTTGATTTGGTATGTTAAAGCATACAATATTATCAAACTATAAACTTATTAATAAAGATGCTGGATCTTTAATTGCTAGCATGATTGTATTTTTTAATGTTACACCTTTCATTTTGATTTGTAATAATAATTCAGTAATTCTTTGTAAAAAATTTTTAGAAATAATTTTTGCATTTTCCGGATTTAAAATTAATAATTGAGATTGATTTCTTCCTAGAAATCTATCAATATTAATAGCACCTACGCCTTTAGCCAAACCTCCTGAACAATAAATACTGTCATACCCTGCTGAAACCAATAATTTTCGTATCATTAGTTCCAATGAAGCATTTGAGAATGGAGATCCATCATAATTAATACCGTTTTTACGAAGTAAATCTTGAGCTTCTCTTATTAATAAATCATAATTTTTGCTTGTTATCATAGCAGTTTTACGAATATTTGCTTTTACATGCATAATCTCCCCGGTTATACCTGCAAAATGTGCAGCGACATTTTTATCTGGAGTCAAATAAATCCCTTCACCTAATTCTCTTGGAGCTTTTTCTATTTGATTACTTTTAAATAAAGAAAATCCTTCTTTATATAAAGATTTAGAATTAGATGTTCCATGATAAAAAATATGACTGTCAGAAATTATACCAGTAGGAACATCCCCAATTATTTGTCTATTAAAACTACTACTACAATTGTTGATTAAACGAAAGTCTTCAAAAGCATTTTGACTTTTACTCGCCAAATTAGCTGTAGCATATAGTTTTTCTTCTAAAAATTTTTGTATCAGATTAATTTCTTTTTCAAATTGCGATTCAAAATGATAATCAACATCTACACCTCGAGTAATAGAAATTTTTTTTGCTTCATTTTATATTTTTGCGATAGCTTTTTGAATATCTGTAGGGATTTCAAATTTTTTAGAAAGGTCTTTTACAGACTGAAATCTATTTAAAAAATAACTTTGATTTGAATTTTGAGGTCTAAAAATCACTTGGCAAATTTCATTGATTTGCGAATCAGGTATTTTATCAATAGAATTCAAAGCTCGCTCGTAAGTACTACTGTAATTTATTATGTTTTTATTTTTTAGAATAGCTCTTGTTGCAATTCCAATAGCTATAACTCCTAAAGTAACACCTGCGCCAATAAGCCTTTTTTTCATATTATCCGCTTTTTCTTCTAGATCTGAATTAGAATTAGCATTTGAAAAACTAACCTCATCAATATTAGCTTCAGTTATTTCATTTTCAAATACTTCAATATCACTGTTATTTTTTTGCTTTGAAACAACAGGCAAAGGCTTTGTATTTGAAACAATATTTAAACTATCAACTTTTGATGCCAAAACTATATCCCCATAATATTCCCCTGTATATTTATATAAAGTCTTTCTACGCATCAAAATTGCTTGATTTTGAAAATTTTATTACGAAAATTTAACAATTTTATGCTTCACTTTATACCGATTTAACTTTATAAAACCTGATACAGAAGAATTTTGTTTTTACCCCTCACCCTAACCCTCTCCCTCAAGGGGCGAGGAAACTTAATTTAGAATTTTATTCTTTTTAATATAAAAAGATGATAACTGATTTTAAAAAAAATGATAGACTTGTTTTGTATAGAATAGTTGGAGAGAAATATGTTTTTAACAAATATTGAATCTGTACCGGGCAGAAAAATTACTGCAGTTTGCGGAATGGTATCCGGCAGTACTGTTAGAGCTAAGCACGCGGGTAAAGACTTTTTGGCAGGGTTTAAAAATTTCTTTGGCGGAGAAATAAAAGGCTATACGGAATTGCTTGAAGAATCAAGAAATGAAGCTACGCAAAGAATGGTTAGACAAGCTCATGCATTAAAAGCGGATGCAATAATTAATGTTCGATATGCAACATCTGCTATTACAGTTGGTGCGGCAGAAGTATATGCATACGGAACAGCGGTAAAACTTGATGAAGTTGTAGCAAAACAGGTGTAAAATGCTTGATTTAATTATAATTGTCGGTTCTTTAATTATTTGTTATTTCGTTGGAAATCATATTGAAAAGAATCATTATAAAGATATTCAGAGAAGAGAGGTTGCGCTTTTTAAAAAGCGTTTTGTGTCTTTTTCTAAAAATACTGTAAATCCTGCAAAAGTAGAATCCTCTACGTTGGTTTCTGCCGGCGTCGTTGTTGGTTGTGACTATTTTAAATTCTTTGTTGCGGGTTTAAAAAATATTTTTGGCGGGAATGTATCTGCCTATGAAACAGTTTTGGACAGAGGTCGCAGAGAAGCTCTTTTGAGAATGCGTGAACAAGCACTTGCTTTAAAGGCTGATGTGGTTTTAAATACTAAAATTGAAACTGTAATATTAGATCCCTTGGGTACATCTCAAAATCCCAAAGTTTCAATCCTTGCATACGGAACGGCCATAAAATATGTTAAATGAAGAAGATGCAATACGAGCTTTAGTTTACGATAATGTAAATGTAACTGAAGAAAATCCTATGAAAGAACTTATGAAAGTTCTTTTTCAGGTGTTTATTTATGTTGTAATAGCATATTTTTCAATTTTTTTCTTAACCGGAATTGTACTTCATAATATGTCAGATTCTCAACAAGTATGGTTAGAAAATGCAATTGCTGATACTTCTTTCGTTGAAACGCTTAAACTAACTGATACAGAGAAAGAACGCTTGATACGTGTAAGAGATGAGATATTACAGAGAGATTCTGATTTTCCAAAAACCTCTGCTCTTGATATTGAGATAATAGAACATCCGATGAAGAATGCTTTATGTTATCCTAACGGAAATATTTATATAACGGATTCTTTGTATAAATACTTAACAACAGATGAAATGCTGACTTTTGTTATTGCTCATGAAATGGCGCATTATAAAAATCGGGATCATTTGATGAATTTGAGAAAAAATATTGCAAGTAATTGTGTAATCCTTTCGTTTGCCATTTTAGGCGGAGATGTTCCTATTGATAAATTGGTTAGTTCATCTTTGGATTTGGCGGATATGAAATATTCAAAAAGAAAAGAAGCATTAGCTGATAAATATGCGGCACGAATATTAAAAAGAATATACGGAAATCTTGATGGCGGTATTCAAGTTATAGAAATACTTAAACAAGGTGATTATGATGAAAGCGACTTTTTCTCAACACATCCGTCTTTAGAGAAAAGAATTATGTATCTTAAAAAAAATAATTAAGAAATAATCAAATTGAATTCAATTTTATTCTCAGGAAAATAAGTCAAAGAAACGGTTTAAACTAAATTCACTTGGAGCTTGTTGTTGATATTTTATATTGTTTATTGATTTTAGGATGTCGTAAAGAAATATTTACAAATTAAAAAGTCAGCTTTATTAAGCCGACTTTTAGTTTATAGTATTAGAATTTTCTTTTAAAAAGGTTTATGTTGTGCTAAATTAAAATCTTTTTTGTTTTGTGTATTTTGTTTTAAGCAATAAATTATTGTTCCGATTATAGCTAATAATAACAGTGTTAATAAAGGTCTGTGTGCAAACCAAGCAATTGCTATTGTTGATAATGATAAAACAAGTGCAATTGCAAATAAAACAAGCGAAGACAAAGTATCTACAAGGCTTGCCAATGGCGGAATGAATTCAGCTATAGCAACAATCGGTCCTGTTAATAGTTTTAATCCGATAAACATGATTAAAAATCCGCCGAGTCTAAGCTCGTAGTTATAGTGCCTGTAAATTTGACTTGTCTAGGTTTTAATCGGAATCAGGTTGTTTAACATATATTCTAATGAGGTGGTTGCAGTTGCTGTGTAAGCTTGTTTTTCACTGAGAGATTTTAAATTATATTGGTCATAAAGTGTTCTTCTGAAATCGTTGAAATATGTTTGAGCGAATTCTCCACGGTTGCTTTTTCGTGGAATTGAGCCCAGTTTCTTTGTAATATTTTGTCTGAAATTGGTTAAGTTTGAATTTTTGTAAAAATGTTAATAAAAAAACTAATCTTAGCTTTCTTCAAAAAATCAGACAATATGTTATAATTGAAGGTGTTTTATTAATTTAAATTGAGGAAAGAGAATGGGCGGAATTAAGAAGAAGATAGGACCTTTGGCGAACTTAGAATTTGATAAATTATTTTTAGGACAAGCATTTTCTCATTTTGCAGATGCAATTGTACAATTTTTGCTTGTAGCAATATTGTTAACAATGTCTGAAAGTGCAGGGAAATCAATTGCCATAATGTTTTTTACATTTTTGTTTCCTCAATTTTTACTCAGTCCTTTTTCCGGCGCACTTTGTGACAGATTTTCGAGAAAAATGATACTTTCAATAAGTTGTCTTTTTAGAGCAATAACGGTTGGTGCAATAATCTTTTTACTTCCTCAATTGTCTCAAAATTTGATTTATATACTTACTTTTGTTTTAGGTACAGGTGCAGCGTTTTTCTATCCTGCAAAGATGTCTGCGGTTACAAATATTGTAAAAAGCGAACAGTTGAAATTTGCTAATGCTTTAACTTCATCAATCGGAGCGATTGCTTTGTTGTTTGGGGCTTTTATCGCAAACGGGTTAGTCAACATAGGTAATATTAAGGCATATTCTGTGGTTGCGACTTTGTATTTGTTTGCGTCAATTGTAACTGCATTTGTCAAATTCTCAATTCCTCAAAATTATTTTATAAACAAAGAAAAAACAAATGATATGGCAATTGCCTTTCATTATTTAAAAAAGCATAAAAGGGCGTTGTATCTTGTCGGTCTGACTATTTGTTTGCAGTTTATTGTTGCGGTTTTTTCTAACGGGTTAAATGCGTTAATTACTGATTATTATGGACTGAGTTTTTCTGATTTAACATATTTAAGAACTCTTTTGGGAGTCGGTATTATTGTCGGCATGGCGGTAACAATTTATTTTGCCAGAATAATGAGAATTCCTCATTTATTTGCAATGGGTTTTATCGTATTATGTACGGCTCTTGTAACGGCACCTTTGTGTAAAACGCTCGATTCAGCTTGGATGTGGCTAATTCCGATTGGTATGGCTGATGCTGTTGTAATCGTTATGTTGGATACTATATTACAAAAAATTACTCCGGATAGGGTTCGTGGTAAAATTTTCGGTTTAAATTTAACTGCAAGTACGTTGAGCTTTTTAATCGGAACAGCTTTAGTCGCAAATATTGTATCGTTTATTAATCCTTTAAACATATTTAAAGGAATTGCTATTATATCTTTTGTTTTAGCATCATTAATATTGATATTTGATAAATCTTTCAGATATTTCTTGCTCAAGGCGACTTTGGGTCATATTTTCCTATTGTTGTTCAGATATAGAATTGAGGGTGCAGAAAACATTCCTAAAAAAGGTAAAATAATATTAGCAGGGAATCATACAGGACATCTTGATCCGTTTATTATACAAATGGCAACTCATCGTCAATTGTGGTTTGTAACAGGTCCGGTTGCGTTTACTATTCCTATCATAAAACATTTTTTGAAATATTTTAATGTTTTACCTTTAAAATACGGTAAAGGTTTAGAGGCAATTGATGCAGCTAATCAAAAACTAAATGCAGGTGAAGCTGTAGTAATTTTTCCTGAAGGTAAATTTACTCCTAACGGGGAATTATGTAAATTTAACCGAGGAGTAGGCTTGATGGCAAAGGCTACGAATACAGTGATTGTTCCTTTTGCTATTAAAGGCGGATTTGAAACTTGGGGTAAAACAAGGATTTTACCAAAGTTGTTTAACGAAATTGTAATTCAATTCGGGCAACCGATTACAGATTTTAATAAGGATGAAAAAGAAATTGCACAAGACTTGCAAAAACAAGTCAATTTTATGAAGAAATCTTTAGAACGTCGTCAATTTTATAAAATTGACCACAAATTACATTCAAATTTCTTGGATTTAATGCAAGAAAAAAGCGATATTTACGGACAAGTAAAAGCATTAAGTCTAAAGACTAAAGATGGTTATGAAGAATTGAGTTATGTGGAAATTTCAAGAAAAGCTAAAAAGTTTGCAAATTATTTGATTGAAGAGGTAAATATACAGCGGGGTGAACGCATAGCCATTATCTGTGAATCTCGTCCTGAGTTTTCAATCGGAATGTTTGCATCTATTCAGACCGGTGCGATAACGGTTCCGTTGGATGTTAAATTAACCGTGCCTGAGCATACACATATTTTAAACGACTGTAATCCTCGCATTTTACTATGTTCAAGCCATTATTTAGAACATGCTATGGAAGTTAAAAATAATGTTTCGTCGATAGAACATATTTTCGTTCTTGATGATGAGGGCGTAAATGATAATGATATTGCGCCAATCCGGAGAGTATCCGCACTTGAGGCAGATATTGAAAAAGATTTAGGAAGGCCGAGAACATTAGACGAAACCGCTCTGATTGTTTACACGTCAGGAACAACAGGTAATCCTAAAGGTGTAATGATTAGTTTCGGGAATATTTATTCTCAACTTAGAGATTTTGAATCGATGTTTAAGTTGACTCATGAACACACTTTGCTTTCTATATTGCCTTTAAATCACTTATTAGAACTTGATTGCGGTTTCTTTGGTATGTTATATATGGGTGCAAAAATTGTTTATATTAAATCTCTAAATCCAAAAGAATTAACAACAACGATGAAGGAAAAAGGAATTACAAATATGATTGTAGTTCCGCTTGTTGCTAAAATGCTCAAAAATTCTATTGATAAACAGATTAAAAAACAATCTAAAACTGCACAAACTGCATTTGAAATTTTATACAAAATCGCAAAATTTGCACCGCTTAAAGTTCGTCGTTTGATGTTTAAATCTGTAATTGACGGTTTGGGCGGAAAGTTGGAATGTTTTATTTGCGGTGGTGCACCATTAGAAGATAATGTTGCGGAATTTTTTGAAAGGATTGGTATTCCTATATTCCAAGGTTATGGTTTAACAGAAACATCTCCTACGATTTCAACAAACAGATATGGTTATTCTAAAATCGGAACTGTAGGGCAAGCATTGCCTTCTGTTACCGTAAAAATTGCTGATAACGGAGAAATCTTGGCAACAGGTCCGAATGTAATGCAAGGATATTACAATAAACCTGAAATGACGGCAGAAGTTATTGACGAAGAAGGTTGGTTCCATACCGGTGATATCGGTGAAATTGATAAAGACGGTTTTATTAAGATTACCGGAAGAATAAAAAATATGATAGTTCTTGGTGGCGGGAAGAAAATTTTCCCTGAAGAAGTTGAGGCAGTGTTGGAAACTTCTTCATTAATTAAAGAACTTTGTGTTATGTCTTTAACCATTAAATCCGGAAATAAAGCCGGAACGGAAGAAGTCGGAGTTATCATTTGTCCTTCTGATGATTTACAGAAGAAAACTGATGAAGAAATTCAAAAAGAATTGGAAGATGAAGTTAAAAGGCTTTCCGAAGCGAATTTAGCGTCGTACAAAATGCCTACGGTTGTTGTTATACATAGAGATGAGCTTCCAAAGACTTCAACTCGTAAAGTTAAACGTAAAGATTTAAAAGAATGGTACGAGTCACTATAGGGCTAAAATTTATAGTGTAAAGAAATTGCAAAGTTTAATAAAATTTTTTATAATAGAAGTATTAGTCTGTAAAGTTGAGCTTAAAAGCTTGTGTTATGGAGTAGTAGCTGTCCGTTAATATTAAAATTTAAATAATATTAATTTATGTAACATTTTTTGTTGCAACTAGCAAAAAATTTTTATTTTAGGTTTTATATTAAACGGATGGTTGATTAGACACGATGTATGATATAATGAATACAACAAGCGAGGTGTTATATGAGTGAAATAAATGGTCCTAAATTTAGTGTTAATCCGGTAAATTTCAGCGGTATTCAAAGAAATGAAACTTTTGTAGAAAAGGCTCCGGATTCAACAGAAGAGAATACTCCGCAATTAACTGATTTTTCTAATGATAAAGCTGAAGCATTAGGACGTTCAATCTTATTCAAAGGTGTTGATGATGTTAATAATGATTTAAAAGCTCTTATGGAACATCCTCAAATTGCAGAAAATTCTGATGAAATTTTTGAATTGGCGTATAAATTAGCGCTAGAAAACGGCTCAGAAAATCCGTATGCAGATGCGGTTTCTGCGTCAACGACAGCGATGTAAAATAATTAAAAGGAAGAGATGGGATTATGGAAGAGAATAACAAGCCGGTTGTTCATTTGATATCAAAACCGGAAAATATGCTTAAAACAGTTTATACAGCTTGTAGGACTTGTTATAGTGCGGATACTCCGTACAATATTTACAACAGTACTGATGATGAAGAAAAAATGCTTAAATTAATTGAACGGGTAATTTCTTCCGGTCATTATTCAACAATTGAGCATATTCAAGTTACATTTGCCATTTCAAATGTTTCAAGAGCTTGTACTCACCAGCTTGTCAGACACAGACATATGTCTTTTTCTCAAAAATCACAAAGATATGTTAAAGAAAAAGGACAATTTGATTATTTAATTCCTCCGACAATAGCAAGAAATGAGGAGTTGAAGGCAAAATTTGTGAATTTTATGGGTGAGATTTCAAAATTATATTGTGAATTTACCGAAGCCGGAATCCCTGCGGAAGATGCTCGTGCGGTGTTGCCGAATGCAGCTTCAACTTCTGTTGTGGCAAGTTTAAACTTGAGAGAAATGATACATATTGCGAATTTAAGATTATGTACCAGAGCTCAATATGAAATCAGATGTATGGTTAAAGCAATGTGCGATGAGTTGGTTGCTCAAGAGCCTTGGTTAAAACCTTATTTAGTTCCAAAATGTGAAAGACTTGGTTATTGTGATGAAGACAAGTCTTGCGGAAGAATGCCTGTAAGGCAAGTTTAGTAAGGAAAAAATCTATGAAGAGAATGGGCGTAATTTTTACACTTATTTTTGTTTTGCTTGTTTGCTTTCATTTTTTACTTGCACCAAGAAAAAAAGAGTTTGCAGAACTCGATTTGTATGATGAAATTTTAAATCGTGGGCGTCTGCGTGTCGGGATTTGTCTTGATTCAAAGCCTTTTGGGTTCAGAAATGAAAAAGGCGAAATTATTGGGTATGACGCAGATTTAGCAAAATATATCGGGCAGTATATTATTAAAAGCCCTAACCGAGTGGATTTTATACCTGTAACAACATCAAACCGATTGATTAAAGCTTCTACAGGTGAGGTGGATATCGTTATATCAACTCTTACTATAACTCCTCAACGTGAAGAAGTTGTAAGTTTTTCACGTCCGTATGATATGGCAGGGCAAGCTCTGTTGGTTAATTCTAACAGTTCAATTTCATCTATGAGTGATTTGGCAGGCCAGTCTGTTGGTGTTATTTTTGGCACTACCGCTGAAAAAAACATGAAAAATTTAGTTCCGAATGCTTATTTGAGAGGGTTTAAAAATTATAATGACGCTTATTTGGCTCTAAAAAGCGGGCAGATTAATGCAATAACTTCTGATGATACGATTTTGAGTAGATATACGCAAGACGATAAATCAGTCAAACTTTTGCCGAAAAGGTATTCAAAAGAACCTTACGGCATAGCTTTTAAAAAAGGGCCTTCTACTGTAAAACTCAAAGAAAATTTAGATTTTGCAATTGACGATTTGGAAAGAAAAAACGTAATAGCACGTTTGCATACCAAATGGTTGGGGAATTAAAATTCGTCAATAGGTGCGATTGTGCCTAAAATATATGCATAAACCATTAATAAATAAATAGATTTTATTAAAATTATTATTAACGGAAGAATTAATAATAATAAATCCGTGTTTTGTAAAAAGCTTATGATTGAGCCGATGTTTGTTAATGTGCTTATATCTAATGTTAAGTGTAGGCACAGTACATGATTTATGATTTTGTCAGCAAAAATTAATGCTAATAAAATAACAGTGTGTATTACGTATCTGGTAGTATAGTTTCCCATAATATAAACAGCTTTAGGGAAATTAAAAACAGATACAATAGAATTGTTTTTCGCATAGTTCCATAAAAGAGCCGGAAAAAATGAAAAATAAAAAAGGCATATCATAACTGTCGGAGTCATTGTCGTAATGCTTGAGAGTTCTTCTAATCTGCCGGAGATTGTTAGTAATACATAAAGAGGTAACATTATAAGCACGGAAGCCACAAGACTGCTTATGCCTCTCCAGATGTGTTTAAACAAGTTGAAATCAGGTAATTCTATTCCGACCAATTTTTCTTTAATACCTTTTCCGTAAATATTGCTGAATTTATAATCGACACTTCTGTCAATTACATTTTGTGTTGTATCCCAAAAATATCCTGTTATTGCCAAAAACGGTACGGCAAGGAATATTAATGTCAGAATTGTTTGGAATAAAGCTGATAAACTTGTGGTTTGAATGTAAAAAGCTATCAAAAACGAAACTATGGTTGTTAGAGTCAAATATATGAAATGTTTCTTAAAATCTTTTAATTTTAACATCCAAATAAAAGCGTTAAGCATAGCGAATCTCCGTTTTAATACTCATTATCGGATTATATTATATATTACGGATATTATCATCCTATAAAAAAAGTAAAAGCGGTAATCTGTTGATTACCGCAAAATTATGTGTGTGTATTATATTATAGAATTCTGTTATGCAATTGCGTTTAATTGCTTATTTTCGGCCTTGATTTCTCGGCTATCTTTGTTGATAAAGCTGAATGTTCTGTATAGTTTGTAACCTAAAGAAACAATTGGATGTGTATCCACTGAGTCAGCTTTTCTCGCAAATTCTTTGTTTTGTTCAAATTTAACAGATGCGTTTGGATTTCTGAACATAAGAAGCGCATCTTCTGATTTCATTGTTTTTGATAATGTATTTTCTCTAAAGTTTATGTTTGTATAAATTCTTTCTATTTTCATTTTTATTCCCTCCGTAGAGTGTTTTGTAACAATTAAGTGTTTAACTTACACTTCATTTAACAATTTTATTATGCACCATATAAAAAAATTTGTCAAGAGGTATTGTTAAATTTTGTTAACAAGTTAAAAGCCTACTAAATAAAGGGGTTTGGGATAAAGTGTCAAAAGTACCCTTAAAAATAGCCCAAATGGTTGATAGTTACATGTCTAATGTAAAAAATTTTTATATATTTAGACATTGTGCTATGATTATTATTGGGAGAGGAAGCATGCCAAAACCGGAAAGAGCAAATAAAAATAAAATATTTTCTGAACGAATCATGTGGTTACAAGTTATCTTTGTTGCCATTATAGCTTTCTTTGTAATTTATTTGTTTGTAATTCAGGTAGTTGACCCTAAAAATAGACGTAATAAAGCAAAAACTCAAAGAAGAGCGAGTTCTTTTGTTATGCGTGGCGACATTTATGACAGAAATCGTATTAAATTAGCTACTGATACCGTATATTATGATATTTTTGCTCGTAAAGCAGATTTTGTTCATACGCCGGAAGAGTTGGCAAAAATGTTGGCTCCGATATTAAAGATATCTCAAGTAAATTTAACAGAGAAGTTAAAACAGGATCTTCCGATGATATCTTTAAAGAAAAATGTTGACAGAAAAACGAGTGATGCTATTGCAAAATTGAATTTGCGAGAAATTCCGAGGGATAAAAAAAGTATAAGAACATATCCACAAGGGACATTAGCAGCGCATGTTTTGGGGTATTACAATTTTGATGCTGATATTGCTTCAGGGGTTGAACAGACTGCAAAAGATAAACTTGAGAGTGTAGAAAGAAGTGCGGATGTTGAAAGAACACCGAGCGGAAATGTAATTTACAACATAAATACTGACCCTGTTGCGGCGACAAAACCTGTTAGGGGGCAAGATGTCACTTTAACAATTGATGCTGCTGTTCAGCACGTATGTGAAAAAGCTTTGATGAAAGCGATTCAAAGTTTCAAAGCTTTTCGTGGTGCAGCAATAGTTATGAACCCAAGAAACGGAGAAATTCTTGCTTATGCGGTTTATCCGTATTTTGATCCGAACAATTTCAAATCTGCTACCAGTTTTCAAACTAAAAATTGGACTTTAACAGATGTTTTTCCTCCGGGTTCAACATTTAAAGCTATAACGGTTGCTTCTGCGATGGCTTTGGGTAAGATTAATAAAAATACAAAAATAAATGATACCGGTAAAATCAAAGTTGGTTGGTGGACAATTAAAAACTACGATTATGCTAAACATCCAAAACCCGGGATTATTGACATGGTTTACTTATTTGAACATTCAAGTAACGTCGGCTCTGTTTTAATAGCTCAAATGATGAGTAAACAAGAATTTCACGATATGCTTAAAAAGTTCGGTTTTGGTGATAAAACAGGGATAGATTTACCGGGAGAATCTATCGGAATTCTTAAACCGGCATCAAAATGGGATTCTTCGGACCAAGCGACAATGGGTTACGGATACGGTTCATCTGTTACCGCTATACAGATGGTATCGGCTGTTGCTGCAATAGCTAATGACGGAGTTCGTGTAACTCCTCATGTTATTAAATATTCTCCGGAAGAAGAAGCTATTAAAGTCAGAAGAGTTAAAGTAATGGAGCCTGAGCAAGCTCGTGCGGTTACGGATTTGTTAACTACAAGTATTAACAGAAGTAAATCTCCGATAAAATCAGATTCATATAATATAGCAGCAAAAACAGGTACATCCAGAAAACCGAAAGAAAATGGGGTTGGTTATACTGATAAATTATATACTTCAATAGTCGGTTATATGCCGTCTTCAGATCCGCAGGTTTTGATTTATGTTATTGTTGACTCTGCTCAAGGTTATGAAATTTGGGGTAATACGGTTGCAGCACCGATATTTAAAGATATTTCGACACAAGTTGCACATATTTTGAATTTGCAACCGGATAAATTGATTAAGTAAATAGTGAGGTAAATATGAGAATACAAACTCTTATAGATAATATTGATCATATAGAATTAGTTAATTTTGAAGATTTTTTTGCTGAAATTGAAGGGATTTCTTATAATTCTAAAAAAACTCAGCCGGGAGATATGTTTATCTGTTTGCCGGGTGAGCATGTAGATGGTCATGAGTATGCAGCGGATGCAGTTGCAAACGGGGCAATTTTATGTGTGGTTGAAAGACGTTTGAATTTGGATGTTCCGCAATTAGTTGTTTATAATACTCAAGAGGTTATTGCTCAGATTTCTGATTTGTTTTATGCAAATCCGTCAACTAAAGTTAATGTTATCGGTGTTACGGGAACAAACGGAAAAACTACGGTTTCGCATTTGATTCAACATATATACGAAGCAAACAATCAAAAATGTGTTTTGATAGGAACATTAGGGCATAAATTTACTTCTAATGAAGCATATCACGATGCAAAACACACAACTCCGCAAGCTCCTGAATTGCAAAGATTATTATATTATGTAAATGAACGGGGATTTGACAATGTTTCTATGGAAGTATCTTCCCATTCTTTAGAGCAACACAGAGTAGATTATGTTGATTTTAACGGGGCTATATTAACTAATTTGACCCAAGATCATTTGGATTTTCATATAACAATGGAAAATTATTTCAGAGCAAAAGCAAAGTTGTTTGAAAATCTTGTTACAGGTGATTTTGCGGTCATTAATATTGATGATGAATACAGTCCAAGATTTATGGAAGTTATTTCTCCGACTGTGAACACTTATACTTACGGAATAAAAAATGATGCTGATGTTATGGCAAAAGATATCCAATTTAAAAATAACGGAACTTCATTTAACTGTATAATAAAAGGGGTTTCATACTCTGTGAATTTATTAATGAGCGGAATGTTTTCCGTTTATAATGTTTTGGCTGCTTTAACCGCATCTTTAGCCTTGGGCTTGGATATGGAAACTTCTATTAAAGCTTTGGAACAAATCCGAGGAGTTGCAGGCAGATTTGAAGTTGTAACAACTAAACCTACTGTTATTGTTGATTATGCGCATACTCCTGACGGTTTGGAAAATGTATTGAATGCTGCAAGAGAAATAACTCCCGAAAATGGAAAGTTAATATGTATTTTTGGTTGCGGTGGGGACAGAGATGCAACAAAACGTCCGAAAATGGGTAAAATTGCAGAAGAATTGGCTGATAAAGTTATTGTAACAAGTGATAATCCTCGTACGGAAAATCCTCAACAAATAATAACCGATATTTTAGCCGGATTTAAGAGTACAACAAATGTAATTGTTGAACCTGACAGAGAAATGGCAATTAAGGAAGCTCATAAAATTGCCGGAGTGGATGATATTGTTATCCTTGCAGGAAAAGGGCATGAAGACTATCAAATTATCGGAGTTGAAACAATTCATTTTGATGACAGAGAAAAAGTAAGAGAAATTTTTGTTTAATATGAAAAAACAACCTTTAATACTTGAACAACATATTCATGGAGCATTCGGAATTGATTTTAATAATTGTTCCGTTGAAGAGGTTTTATTTGTAGCGGATAAGCTTTATGAGAGAAGAATTGGGGCTTTTTTCCCGACTCTTGTGACTGATTCAATTGAGAATATAAAACGGCAGATAAAAGTAATAAAATCAGCAGCAGAAAAAAATTCCCGAATATTAGGAGTTCATTTGGAGGGAGTTTTTATCAATCCTGAAAAAAAAGGTATTCATAATCCTGAACACTTTTTAGCTTTAACTGTAGAAAATTATAAACTTATTGAAGATGATTTTATTAAGATTGTTACTTTAGCTCCGGAATTAGACGAAGGCTTGGTTGAATACTTGCATTCTAAAAATGTAAAGGTGCAGGCGGGTCATTGCACGGGTTGGGGTGATGTTGACGGAGTTACTCATACTTTTAACGCAATGGCTTCTGTTAGCCATAGGGGAGTTTCTACCACATTGTCAACTTTAGTTAACGATGATGTTTATGCGGAAATTATTGCAGATGGTGTTCATGTTTCAGACGAGGCATTAAAACTATTTTTAAAATCAAAACCTGTAGACAAAGTGATTTTGGTTTCAGATTCATTACCGATTACGGCAAGTGATATTAGCGAAATGGTTTTTGCTGATTCAAAAATATATTATGACGGTAAAAAAGCGACTTCTTCTGACGGAACTATAGCCGGCAGTACGATGTTATTAGATGAAATTGTTGAGCGACTTAAGGTTTTAGGTCTGTTTAAACCGGAATACATAGAAAATGCTTGGCATTATCACGGTTTGAATATACAGTATAAATAAGATATAAAAAAAGAAGGGCACATTATGCCCTTCTTATTTTTATCTACTTTTTAATTTTTTCGCGATTCTTTTGCATTGAATCTTTTGGATTTCATCAATAACTTGTTTCATTGGAGTGCCCCAATCTTTAGAAGTTGGACATTGGAAAGGTTTTATTGATTTATACCATGCAATATCTTCACCCTCTGTTTTAAACCATCTCCATTCAGTAATGGTATTGAATAAACCAAAAGTCTTTATTCCTAAAGCTCCGGCAAGGTTCATTACCCCGTTATCAGTCGTAACCATTAAATCCATACAATTCATTGCGCATGCAGTATCTTCCCAGTTTTTGAAAGTTTTTCCAAGACGAATTAATTTGCAATCTTGCGGAACTCTATCCATTTGCCTTGACAAATCATCAACTTGGAAGCTATATACTTCGACTTCAGGCATACGCATTAGAGGATATAAAAATTCTAAAGGAATATCACGGTCGGTTTCTTTAGAAGCAAGTGTACCTTCGTAAGCTATACCAATTTTTAGTTTGTCATTGTCGTTGATATGTAATTTTTTATATGCATTGATTTTTGCTTTACCTACCTTTAAGAAACCTTCAGGTCTTGGGATTGAATCCGGTTGAGTTTCGCAAACGATAGGCAAATCCATCATTGGAATATAATAGTCGTAATTTATTTTGTCTAATTCAGATTCTTTGTATATATCAACTCCGAGTTTAGAAGAGTTAAACAAATCTATAAGCCCGTTTTGGACAACAAGTGAAACTTTTGCACATCGTTTTTGAAGTTCTCCGATGAATCTGGCAAACATTATAGTGTCACCAAAACCTTGTTCAAAGTGAACAAGAATATGTTTGTTTGTAATATCAACTTTTAGATTCCAACGTTTTTTCTTACTTGAGAAGATTGCAGGGAATGCTACGTTTTTAAGGTCTTCTTTTTGGAATCTGTGTTGTAAGAATTTGAAACCTTCAGAGAATCGTTTATGTTTAACTAAATATGCACCATATGAGTGTAAATCCGAGTGAGTCGGGTTTAGATACATAAGTTTAGCATACATTTCATCCGCTTTTTGTTCTTCGTGGAATTTACCATATACATATGCAAGGTTTTTAACAACAATTCTGTTGTTTGGAGCAAGTTCGAACGCTTTTTTAAGATATTCGATTTGTTTATCCTTGAATTTGTCTTGGTGACAAGTTGAATATAAGTGACCAAGCATGTTGTATATTGAGAAATTGTTTTTGTTTTTAATTAAAGCTTTTTCGTAGTATTCAATAGCTTTTAAGTTATCCTTAATATCACTATATGTAATATCAGCAAGATATACGTAAACGTCTTCTTTATCCGGTGAAATCTCTTCAAAGCGTTTAAGGAATTTAATCGCCAAATCAGCATTTCCCATAGATTTCATACATAAACCAATGTTTTTATATACATTTATAGGGCAACCTGAGAATTTCATTAAATCACGATAGATTTCTACTGCTTCGACCCATTTTTTATCTTTACTGTAGTTGTTGGCATGTTGTAATGAATAATTTATAAACTTGTTGATTGTATGAAATTTTTCGTTTTCAGGAAGGTTGTTAAGAATTTCTTTATATAAAGCCAGCCCTTTTTCATATTCTTTGTTTTCACAATAATATTCTGCTAAAGCTGAATCAAGTGAATATAATAATTCTGCTGAATTTTCTATCGGTATTTCTTTTCTGACAAATAAAGGTCTTGAAACTTGAACCATATTTCCCCCTATAAATAACTATATATATGAATCATAGCATATTGCGGGAGTGTTTTGAATGTTTATTCAATAAAATAGGCTTTATGGATGAGAGGTTTTCCGCAGACTTAAAAATAATACAGAAAATGTTTATTGTTAATTTTTTGCAATAATTCAGTCAATTTTAGGCAAATTTTGATAAAGAAGAGACTTAATTAGTAATAAGTGTAAGTTCGAAAGGCTGAATTAACATGCCAAAAGTAATGACTATTACAAATGTCTTTAAAGGTTTGTTGCCAAAAGTCGATAAAAGTTTTACGGCAATAAAGCCACAATCAGTATCAATATTTCAAGAAGCACCTCAAAATGTGAGGTATATTCATAATGTTTTAACTTATCCTCCTAAAAGACAAATTACGCCGGAAGAGGTAAAAGAGCTTTTTGTTGATGATGAAATTTATGGTGGTTATTTTAGAGAGCAAATGTTGGGAATCAAAAAACGACATTTTTTTGATAGCATTAGAAAAAGTATTTATAACAAAAATACTAATAAAATATTTGATTTTTCTAATTTTAAGCTTTGGTTACATTCAGTGAATATTTCCAAAAAATTATCAAAACAAGATTTAGTAGATATTGCTGATTTTATGAATATGCATGACGGTAAATATATGAGAATCTGGAAAGATTGTTCCGGCAGTGATTTTACTCCAAATGTTGATAAATTAGCTCTTTTTGTAAGAAGTATAAAACGGATTAAATTATTAGATTATTACAAAAATCTTGATTCAAAGAGTTGGGAAAATTGTATTGATGGAATAATAAATAGACCAAACGAAGTTGTGCCGGCATTAATGCAGTATAAATACAATTCAGACCCTCTTAATTTAGCTATTACATATGGAACTCAATCAATAAGAATTAAACAACAAATTCGAGAAATAAAAAAGTTTTTAGACAAACAGTTTTTAAAAAACGAAATGATTGTTTATCGTGGTGAAAAAAGCTTTGGAGCTTTTGATTCAGTAAAACTAGGAAATGGTCAAAGTTTGAAAGATGTTTTAGAAGAATTTACATCAAAAGCTGAGAAAAATATTTTATTTGATAGTGATATAAAATTATTACTTGATAAATATTTAACGAATCAATACATTCCGCAATCACGTTTCATGTCAACTGCAATAGAACCAAGTGCAGTTGAAAACTATGCAAAAAAAGTTTTCTGGAAAATTAAAGTACCTGCAAAAACAAAAGCATCGTTTATTGAAGGATACAATGTTGAACGAGAATCAGAAGCAGAACTTTTAATACAAATGGGCTCAAAATTGTTAATAAAAGATGTTAAATATGATTT
>JAFQNY010000181.1 GCA_017395765.1 bacterium | reverse complement strand
TGCTTTTTTCATGTCAAAAGTTCCAAAAACAGTTTCTTTATCTGCATATTATGATATTGTTAAAGCTAAAAATGATACTGTAAACACAATATTTTATGATGCTTTTATGAAATCTACTCCGGCTAGAAGACTTTATCAAAGAATTGCGACAGGTAGTTTAGATGAAAAAAAACGAGTTCATTTGAGTGAATTAAACAAACAATTTGTAGCATATCCTAAAAAAGAAGAACAAGAAAAAATTGCGGAGATATTGTCGGCTTGGGATGACGGAATTGAAACTTTAGAAAAACTCATTGAACAAAAGGAAATATCAAAAAAAGCAATGATGCGAAAACTGTTTCTTGAAAAAAAATCTTGGGAAATGATACGATTTGATAAGATTTTTAAAGATTTCTGTAAAAAGAATTGCCCTGAAGAAAGATTGCTATCTGCAACTCAAGAAAATGGTGTAATCCCACGAGATATGTTGAGCGGAAAAGTTATGTCTCCGGAGGGTAGTCTTGAAGGATATAAGTTAATTGAAGCCGGTGATTTTGTAATTAGCTTGCGTTCTTTTCAGGGTGGGCTCGAATATTCAAAATATAGAGGTATTTTAAGTCCTGCATATACGGTATTGAAAAATATTATTAACATAGATAAAGATTTTTACAGGCACTTTTTTAAGTCATATAAATTTATTGAAAAGTATTTATCTATATCAGTTATTGGAATCAGGGACGGTAAACAAATTTCCTATTCAGATTTAAGTAGTGTTAAGATTCCTTATCCACCATTAGAAGAACAGGAAAAAATAGGTAAAATTCTAAATTGTTATGATGAAGAAATACAATTATTAAATTCTAAGTTAGAGAAGTTAAAGGAGCAGAAAAAAGGATTAATGCAAAAACTTCTCACCGGTCAGATTAGGGTAAAGGTATAAAGGAGGTTAGTATGGCTGATAAACGGAAAACAAATTCTCACCATGTAACATTTAACAAAGAAACTAACCAGTGGCAGGGAAAAAGAGCTGGTGCAGAAAGAGCATCGGTTGTTGGTGATACAAAAAGTGAAGTTGTTAAGAAAACTCGTGAAATAAGTAAAAATCAAGGAACAGAATTAAAAATACACAATAAAGACGGGAAAATATCTCAATCAGATAGTCATGGAAAAGATCCTTGTCCACCTAAAGATAAAAAATAAGGAGTAATTTATGGATATAAAAACGACATTAGATAATATTAAAGCAATTAAAGAAATTGCCGACAGCACACAAAATATTGAATTAAAAACTCTTATTGTTGATTTGAAAGAAGAAATTTTAAATTTAAGACAAGAAAACTTAGAATTAAAGCAGCAACTTTCCGAAAAAATTAAACATAATATGGTATTCGAAAATAAAGTATATTGGGATTTAAAAGAAGATGGTACAAAAGATGGTCCATTTTGTCCTGTTTGTTGGGATAAAGAACATCTTCAAATAAGAATTGGAGATGAATATAATGCTTATCCAAGTGGAGTGTACAGACATTGTTATAATTGTAAAAATAATATTAGAATAAGGTAAATTATTATGCAAACACCATCATTTATAGAAGATCATATATCACAAATACCGGCGCTGCAGTTGCTGCAGAATTTAGGCTACACTTATTTAACCCCTGAAGAAGTTTTAAAAGAACGTCAGGATAAATTAAGCAATGTAATTCTGGAAGACATTTTAGAGCAGCAGCTTATGAAAATAAATGAGATAAACTTTAAAGGGAAAGTTTATCCATTCTCACCTGCAAGTATTCGTGGCGCAATTGATGCTATAAAAAATGTTCCTATGTTTGATGGTTTGGTTACAACTAGTTCAAAAATATATGATTTACTAACACTTGGCAAAAGTTTTGAAGAATCAATCGGTAACGACAGAAAAAGTTTCACTATAAACTATATCGATTGGAATAATATTGAAAACAATGTATTTCACGTTGCAGAAGAATTTGAAGTAAACAGAACTTCAAGCGACAAAAAATATCGCCCTGATATTGCTCTTTTTGTAAACGGTATCCCATTATGTATCATCGAATGCAAAAGACCTGATATAAAATAACCTTTAGAAGAAGCAAAATCGCAACATTTGAGAAATCAGCAAGAAGACGGAATTCCGCATTTATATAAATATTCTCAAATATTGCTAGCTTTAACATCCAATAAGGTTCAATATGCGACAACAGGAACGCCGAGAAAATTCTGGGCTACTTGGAAAGAACAAAAACTTAAAGAGTCTGACTTGCAAGAATTAGTCAATAAGCCGTTATCAGATGAACAAAAAGACAAGCTTTTTGCAGACAGATTTAAATATGTAAGAAAATATTTTGATAACATTGAAGCCGAAGGACGACTTTTAACTGAACAAGATAAAATTATGTATTCTCTATGCCAACCACAAAGGCTTTTGGAATTTGTCTATAAATATATTGTTTTTGATGCAGGGATTAAAAAAATAGCTCGCTACCAACAATATTTTGCTATTCAGGATACGTTAGAAAGAATAAAAATTATAAGAAACGAGCGCAGACAGGGCGGTGTAATATGGCATACTCAAGGTAGTGGAAAATCACTAACTATGGTTATGCTTGCAAAAGCTATCTCTTTGGAACCCGAAATTGTTAACCCAAAAGTTATTATAGTAACTGATAGAATTGATTTAGATAAACAAATTTCAGACACATTCAAATCTTGTGGCAAAATTGTTAAGAAAGCTGTAAGTGGAGAAGACTTGGGCAATATCATTATAGATAATAAAGAAACAATAATAACTACTGTTATCAACAAATTTCAAGCAGCAATTCGCAAGAAAAAAGTTCTTGATAATTCTAAAAATATCTTTGTTCTTGTTGATGAAAGTCACCGCAGCCAATATGGAAGTGCTAATGCTCTTATGCAGAAAGTCTTTCCTAATGCTTGTTATATTGGATTCACTGGTACTCCTTTAATGAAAAAAGAAAAAAGCACGGCTGTTAAATTTGGCGGAATTATAGGGACTCCATATACAATCAATCAAGCTGTAGAGGATGAAGCCGTGTTGCCTTTATATTATGAAAGCAGATTGGCTGTTCAAAATGTTACACAAAACAGTATTGATAAATATTTTGATATTATATCAAGAGACTTAACTGATAAACAAAAAGCCGATTTAAAGAAAAAATTCAGCACAAGAAGAATCTTAAATGAGGCTGAACAAAAAATTGCAAATGTTGCTCTTGATATTAGTCAGCATTTTGAGCATAAGTATAAAGAAACAGGTTTTAAAGGGCAATTAACCGCACCTTCAAAAGTAATTGCTCTAAAATATAAAAAATATTTAGATGAACTTGGTATGGTAACTTCAGAAGTTGTTATTTCTGCTCCTGATACGAGAGAAGGAAATGATGATATTTACGAAGAAACTTCAAGTGAAGTAAATCAATTCTGGAAGCGTATGATGGACAGATTTGGAAACGAATCTGAATATAATGCTCAAATTATTAATCAATTCAAAAATGCTCCAGAGCCAGAGATATTAATCGTAGTCGATAAATTATTAACAGGTTTTGATGCTCCAAAGAATTCGGTTCTTTATATTGCGCGTTCGTTAAAAGAACATGGACTTTTGCAGGCTATTGCAAGAGTTAATCGTCTTGAAGAAGGAAAAGATTATGGCGAAATAATAGACTATTATGGACTTTTAACTGAGTTAGATGAAGCCCTTTTGAAATATAGTAATATTGGTGATTTTGATGAAAAAGATATTCAAGATGCCTTAATATCTGCTCAAGAAGAAATTAAAAAATTACCGCAGTTACATTCTG
>JAFQNY010000180.1 GCA_017395765.1 bacterium | reverse complement strand
TTATCAATAAAATCAGAATAATAAATACAATGTTCAATATCTCAACTTGCATAAAATTTCCCCTATAAAATGTGTAAATTAAGGCTTATTTTAATGAAGATATTAAAAAATTTTTAACTTCTTCAAACACTCCATCCCAATTGCCGATAGATTTTTGGCGGAATATTTTCACACTGTTGTACCAATCACATTTTGATAAATCTTCGTGCCATCTCCAATTTACTTCGTAAGGAAGTATCATTAAACAAGGGATTCCCATTGCACCTGCTAAGTGAGCTAAAGAGGTGTCGTTACAAATAACTAAATCCAAATTAGCTAAAGCGGCAGCGGTTTGTCCAAAGTCTAAAAGAGTTGAGCCAATATCCGTAATATCATATTTTTTTGAGATTGTTTCCAAAGCTTCTGACCCTTCAAAAGTTTGGAAAGAATAAAATTTTGTGCCTTCAGTTTCCAATAGCGGGAAAAATGCTTCTGTAGGAATAACTCGGTCTTTGTCGTAATAAGTATTGCCTTGCCATTTAATACCTATTTTAAAATCTTCGTTATTGAAGAATCTTTCTTTGTATTCTTCTGCAAGTTTTTTGTTTGCTTTAAGATAACCTTCTGATGATTCAAAAACATTTTTTCCTTTAAGTCCTAATAAATATGGAAGACTGAGCAATGGAGTATGTGTATCAAAATTCATCATTTGCTCAGGAATAAATCCTTCCACGATTTCATCTATCCCAAGAGGGTTTTCTTGAAATAGAGGGACAAGTTGTTTTTGCGGATAAAAGATTATTTTTTTACATTTTTTCTTTAATAGTGGCAAATATCTTGAAAACATGATTACATCGCCAAAACCTGCTTCGTAATAAACAAAGATGGTTTTATTTTTTATGTTTTCCCCTTTCCATAGTTTATCCATTGCTGCAAGGTTCGGATAAGTTTTGTTTTGTAGTGCGATTGCAGTTTCTTTGCACAATCTTGCTTCAAAGAATTTTAAACCTTTGTCATAATCTTTTGTACGCATCAGAGCAATAGATAAGAAGTAGTCGGTTTCTCTGTCTTCAGGTTTTAATTTTTTGCAAATTTTCAAAGCTGAAACCGCATTCTTACCTTGATTTTCTATGCTATATAGATGTGCGATATTGAACCAAGCTTGATATGATGTAGGATCAATTTTCAGAGCTTTATCATAAAAACTTATAGCTTTTTTGTTTTGTTTTAGATTTTTAAATGCTAAAGCTAAATTAAAAAGCAATGAGAAATTTTTTGGGAATGTTTTAAGAATAAAAGATTCCAATCCGGTAATTGCAGAGAAATTTGACTGTCTTATATATGCTTGAAACAGTGTTTCGTAGAAGTATTCGCAAGGGTTTATTTTTATGGCTTTTTCTATCCATTCAATAGCGGTATCAACTTCATTTTGTTGAAGCTTTAAAACTCCAAGCAAATTATAAATTTCAGGGTTTTCACAATCAATTTTTAAGGCTTCTTGGTAAGCCATTTCTGCATCTTCAAAATTTCCTTTTTGATGCTTATCAAATCCTATATTAATAAAATCTTCTACTTTAGGCATAATCTCTCTCCAATTATAATTATACAAAAATTGTTCAAAATTAAATGCTTTATTTATATGAGATTTGGGGCTATTTTTCGCCGGGTTTTGTAAGAACGCTCAATATACTTAATACAATCATTATTAAAATGAGTATAGCTATGTATATAAAATAGTGTTTTAAAGTTCCTGTAAAATATGTTGCAATAGCTCCGCCAACAATAGCAACGGAGGTTAAAATCGCAACCGTAATTTTTTGAGAAAAACCGGCTTTTAAAAGCTTGTGATGGATATGTTCAGCATCAGCTACAAAAGGAGATGTTCCTTTTAAAATTCTTCTAAAACTTGAAAATGTAATATCCATAATCGGTACTGCCAAAACCAAAAAAGGTAATAAAATCGCTAAAGTTGCACCTTTCATAACACCGACAATGGATAATGAAGCTAATAAAAATCCTGAAAATAATGCTCCGGAGTCTCCCATAAATATTTTTGCAGGATTAAAATTATAGGTTAAAAATGCAAGCATTGAACCGGCAAGGATAAATGCAATTAGTGGTGTTATAGGTTGAGCAGTAGTTGCAACCAAAGGCGCAGTTGCGGCTGCAACCAATGCTAAAGTGACAGAGTTTACTGTTATAACTGAGCCTGCCAAACCGTCAACTCCGTCAATAAAGTTTACTGCATTTGAAATACCGACAATCCACAGAACTGTTATCGGGTATGAGAAAATTCCTAAATCAATTGCGTTTCCAAAAGGATTAAACAAAGTGTCTATTTTTACTCCCAAAAGATAGACAATTGTAGCAATTGAAAGTTGGATAATAAGTTTGAATTTTGCGTCAAGATTATAAATATCATCAATAAGCCCTAAAAGAAACATCAAAGAACCGCCTAAGAGTATTCCTGAAAGTAAACTCCCATAAGGGTAGTAGCTTAATAGGACTAAGAAAAAGAAGGTAAGCATTGTGCTTAACCAAATGGCGATTCCTCCGAGTCTTGAAATTGGTGCAGTATGAATTTTTCTTTCATTCGGAATGTCAACCAATCCGCCTTTTTGGGACCAATCTATAACAAAAGGGACTATAAATACTCCCAGTAAATAAGAAATAAATGCGCCTAATATATGGGCTTGTGTAAGTTTTATCATGATAATTCCTTGTTTTTCTTTCAAATGTATTTTATCATGGTTTATTTTTGTTGTAAATTTTTGTAACAAAATATGGATCCGGATAGCAAAAAATTATTTGACACTTTTTGTAAGAACAAAAAGTGTGTGGCAAAATAATGAACATTCAAGCAATAAATTCGCTCAATAATTATCCTAAAATTGTGTCGGATTACAACTCTGTACGGCAAAAGATTGTGCCTAAAGAGAAATCTGTGCAATTTAGAAATAATAATTTTGAAATAAAAGTACAACGTCAGGCAAATGATATTGCTCAATTTATTATTGATGCAAATTTAAAATCTTCCCCAAAAATTGACAACAAAGAGCCAAAAAAAGTTGATGTAATCGAAAAATATGACGGTCATCTTGCGCTATTAAGAAAAGCTCCCATGATTGATAGGATAGATTACGTTATAGAGAAACTAAAATGCGGAGAATATGTTTCAGCATCAACCATGGCAATATTATCAATCGTATATGGTCCGGAAGATTTACGAGAAGTTGCATCAGCATATAAACAGATTAAAAGCTTATTTAGCGGTAAAGGTCTTGTAGAAGAATATGATTACCGAAAAGCACAACATCCGGCATCATTTTTCAGAGGAAGTGTGTTGCACAAATCTTTAAACCCATTTTCAGCCAAAAATGTAGATTTAGATAAGTTGAGTGATTTTGGCAAATGGTGGCATAAGACAGTTGCCAACATGAAAATTTGGTTGTTGGAAAAGGATAAGGCTTTGATTGATACAAAGGTTGGGAAAAAAATAGTCAATATATTAGATGTTAAAATTGAAAGAATAAAGACTCCAATTGAAGAAATTTTGCAAGATGGTACAACAAAAAATACTGTGCATGCCTATAAATTTATTTCAGATAATAAATTATCTAAACTCACCGTGCGTGCAATGACAAGAACTCCGGTATTAGGAACTGTCGCAGATGCGACAATAGAAACATTGGAGATAATAAACGATATTAAGGATGGTGAAAACTTTTTTGAATCATTTGCAAAAGCCGGAGTAAGATTGGTTAGCTCAACCGCACTTACGGGGTATTTAGGTGCAATTGGTTCGAAAGCCGGGCCAATTGGTACATTAGGCTCATTAACTTTAGCTACATATATTAATGAAAAAATTGAACAGGCTATTGAGTAAGTAAAAGTGTTCTTAAATCATTAATTGTATCATCTATTGCATCAATAACATTTTGAGCATAGGGTTTAATTGCTTCCAAAGTATCTATAGCATCTTGAATGCTTAGTAATTTTAATATCTGACGATTGCGTATGTTTGTTATTAATGGCAATTGATTATGATAAGGCGCATATTTAATAAATTCGTTTTTAGCCTTTAAAAAAAGCTTCTGATTAACCGCTTTGTGCGAAGTCTTGTAATTGTTATTATTGATAGCAGATATTTTCATACACACTCCTTGTTAAAATTCATTGTAGCATAGATTCAGCCAATATTGAAACTTAATTAATTCTTTACAAAAGTAGGAGTGAAATATGTTACTTAGATAGCAATATCAGGGGGTAATAGTTTTATTAAAACATTCTTTAAATTTTTTAATACCATCAGGAGTATTAAAGGTTGCTAAGAGTTCACCTGATTCATTAACTGCATATCTACGCTCATGTTCATACTTGTTTGAAGGTTTATGAAAAACATAACTTATTCCGAATTTACTTTTAGGAGAAATTACAACTAAGCCGTTATTTTTTTCATCTTTTATTGTTATTATCCCTTTGTTATTTTTTGTCTTAACACCGTCAATTTCTATCTTTAAGCCTTTTAGTATTTTTTCTGAAAGATCTTCTTTTCGAGGTTTATCAGCATATTTTGCACGACATTTTACTCTAAATTTCTCAACAAACTGTTTTAACTCATCAAATTTACTTATTTTTTGCGACTCATTTAAGCTTATATAGTCAACAACCTCGCTTGGTTTATCCAAATCAAACCTTAGCATTGTATCCATTTGAGGATAGTATTCAAATTTTAAGTTGTTTTTACAGATAAAATCAACGGCATCATAATCTCTCGAGTGCTTCATTACATAAAAAACCAGATTTTTATCTCCGTTAAAATTTTCGAAAATCTGTTTTTTATTTTTACCGGTTGCCTCATTAAACATTGCACACATATTCTTAGGTGCATTCTTATAATTAATTAAAAATCCGCCTTTAAAATTTTGATTTGATATATTATTATTCATCACAGCTAAACCTTTCTTTTATATAAAGGCGTATGAAAATATTTTTTGCTATGACCGGTTAAAAACTTCCGCAATAGATTTATTATAATCAGGACGTAAAATTCCTTTTTCGGTAATAATACCCGCTATTAAATCATGAGGAGTTACATCAAAACCCGGATTAATTACGTTTACTTTATCTGAACAAATTATCTTACCGTTTATATGTGTAACTTCTTCTCTTGCACGTTCTTCTATCGGAATTTCATCCCCTGTTGCAATAGAGATATCTATTGTGGATAAAGGGGCTGCTACATAAAACGGAATATTATGATATTTAGCAGCAATTGCAACTGTGTAAGTACCGATTTTATTTGCTGTATCACCATTGGCAGCAATTCTGTCCGCTCCGACTACTACCATATCAATCATACCTTTTTTCATAAAATAGGAACACATCCCATCAGTTATGAGTGTTACAGGAATTCCGTCCATAGCAAGTTCAAAAGTTGTTAATCTTGCACCTTGTTGGCGAGGTCTTGTTTCGTCAGCAAAAACTTGGACAGTATTGTCTTTTGCAAAAGCTGAGCGAACAACCCCTAAAGCAGTACCGTATCCGCCTGTTGCCAAAGCTCCGGCATTACAATGAGTTAAGATTCTTGCACCTTTCGGTACAACTTCTGCACCATAATCACCCATCGCCTTGCAACGATTTATATCATCCAATTCAATGTCAATAGCTTTATCTGTTAACTCTTTAATTAATCCTTGAATGTCTGAAACTGAATTATTTATAACTTTCTTTTGTTCATCGCAAGCCCACATTAGGTTCACTGCAGTAGGGCGAGATGTTGCCATATAATCTGCTTTTTCTAATAGCCAAGATTTAAAATCCGCCACATTAGAAAATTTATTTGCTCCCTCTTGAGCATAAAGAACAATACCTTGAGCACCTCCGATTCCAATAGCAGGAGCTCCTCGCACAATCATATTTCTGATTGCATTAAACATTTCATCTCCGGAAGTTATCTCAACATATTTATATTCATAAGGAATAACTGTTTGATCTAACATTTTAGACTTTCCGTTTTCCCAAGTTATAGGTCTTATTTTTGATTCAAAAGCCATTTTATATCTCCTTTTTTATTATCATTCACACTATGGTGAAACTAATAAGGTTTTATATTCTAAAAGCATTACCTTCTATTCAATTGTAAAATCTACTGTATTATTTTCATCGTATTCTTTTTTCTGCCCGCTGATTAATTCATAAACATAAGCAGTAATCAAACCAGTAAAACCATTAAATAGAGCGGCTAATCCGGCAGTTGATATTACAAGCAATATAAGAACAATAAAACTGCCAAAATCTTTCATAAACAGACCAAGCACATCAAGAGTATAACTTTTAAATATAAGACCTAGAATTGAACTTACCGGTATGAAAATTATTGAAAAAGCAATAAACGCAACGAAACCTATTACAGCACCAAATATACTTCCTTCACGTACATTTATGATTCCGATTAAATCGTTTTGTTTTAAATAAACTAAAACAATTGCTGAAATCCAAAACATTGCTACTAAAATACATAACCAAAAAAGAAACGGAATTGTTGCAACAAGCCCAACCATTGCCCCTGCAAATAATCCCAATATTGATAATTGTTTAAGCAATAATAAGTTCATATATTCTCCTTTGTTTTATCTCTTATTCAGCAGAGATGTAGCCTCTTAGAGCGGTATAAGCCGCAACATACGGAGAAGCCAAATAAATAAAACCTTTTGTATTACCCATTCTGCCTTGGAAATTTCTGTTTTGAGTTGCCAAGCAAACTTCTCCATCACCCAAAGTTCCGGCATGAACTCCGACGCAAGGTCCGCAACCTGATGTTAAAATTGCTGCATTAGCATCAACAAAAATATCAATTAATCCTTCTTTCAAAGCCTGCTTAAATACATCCTTTGACGCAGGACTAATAAGTAATCTAACGTCAGGATGAACAGTTTTCCCTTTTAAAATATCCGCAACGACCCTTAAATCTTCAATTCTGCCGTTTGTACAGGTTCCTACAAAAACTTGATTTACTTTAACATCTCCTAATTCACGAACATCTTTTGTGTTATCAACTGTATGCGGACAAGATACAGTATGCGGAACATCTTCTGCATTTATCTCAATAATTCTTTCATATTCGGCATCTTCATCAGGAAGAATTTGTCTGTATTTATCTTCCCTTCCACGTTCTTTTAAAAACTCTCTTGTTTTTTCATCAGCAATAAACAAACCGCATTTAGCACCTGCTTCAACTGCCATATTAGCAAGAGTAAAGCGTTCTGACATAGACATATTTTCAATGGTTTCTCCATGAAACTCAAGAGCTTTGTAAGTAGCACCATCTGCTCCAATCATACCTATGAAATATAACATTAAGTCTTTTGAACAAATACCGTCTTTAAACTTACCGTTCACAACAACTTTATATGTAGCAGGGACTTTTAACCAAGTTTTACCAAGAGCCATTGCAACTGCAATATCAGTTGACCCCATGCCTGTAGCAAAAGCACTTAACGCACCTGAAGTACAAGTATGAGAATCTGCACCGACCAAGACTTCTCCCGGATTTACAAAAGTTTCAATTAATCTTTGATGACAAACCCCTGCACCTACATCAGACAAAACTGCACCGTATTCTTTGGCAAAATCCCTTAAAACCATGTGGGTATTAGAAAGTTCTTTTCTCGGACTTGGAGCGGCATGGTCAATAAATAATATTGATCGTTCAGGATTTTTAAGTTTTGAAACCCCTAATTTTTTAAACTCTTGCACTGTTAAAGGCCCGGTTCCGTCCTGAACCGCTGCAACATCTACACGTGATATAACTAATTCTCCTGCATGCACGTTCTTTCCTGCATGTTCCGAAATAATTTTTTCTACAAGAGTCATTCCCATATTTTTTGCCCTCCATCTTATTTTAATATACCACAAAACTGTTTTTGTAATAAAATAATATTTAGTATAGTTGAGGGAGAAAACAATGGGGTATTATAAAACTTTTATGAAAAGCTCTGCTTTTTTATATTTTTTGATTGGTATATTATGCCTATTATTAGCGTGCTTGGCAAAAGATTATGATTTTGACTTATTTGCCAGACTAATCGTCGGGGATCATTTTTACCAAACAGGATGGATTTCTTACGAAGACTTTTTATCTTATACTCCAACACATATATGGCATGATCACGAATGGGGTTCAAGCATAGTATTTTACACCTTTTTAAAACTATTCGGACCTTTCGGATTAATTTTAATTCATTCAATAGCAATGTTTTTTACGGTGTTTTTTGTAACTAAAACTCAACAACTGCAAAAACACGCATATCCTGTATCATTGCTATTCATTACGATTTTTACATTATTTTTTGCACATTTAAACCCAAGCATTGTCAGATGCCATATGTTCAGCTTTATGTTCTTCTCAATGACACTATACATGCTGGAAAAAACCCGTTTAACAAATTCAAATATTCTTTGGCTGTTCCCGTTTATAACAATAATTTGGAACAATTTACACGGAGGAGTAGTTTCCGGTATCGGAATGATCTTTATTTACATGATTGGTGCGATTTTAACAAAAAAAACTTGGCGCAAATATTTTTACGTATTAATTCTTTCCGGCGGATTATTAACAATTAACCCCTACGGAATAGATTATATAACTTTTCTTCTTTCAGCAAACACAATGGCAAGAACCTATATAACAGAATGGTGGCCGGTATTTGCTCAAAGACATATATTATATTATTTCCCGACATTTTGCATTATCGCTTTTGCAATTTTATTAACTTGCACTAAATTGTATAAAAAAGAAAATTTCAACCTTACTAAAATAATGGCATTACTTGTTACCGCATATTTAGGGACAATTCACGTTAAACTATTATCAATCACGCTAATTGTAATAGCTTCATTATATTATAACGACATCATAAGATTAGTAAATAAATCTGTTATAAAAAATATGCAGAAAGCTATAACCATAGGGATTTTGATTTCTATGTTTTATATACCGTTTACCGATTTTAATACTCCAAGATTTAAGAACAAAAAATTCCCTTATAAAGAAGTAGAATTCTTAAGGATAAATAATATCGACGGCAATATCTTAACATCATTCGGATTTGGCAGTTATGTTTCATATAAACTAGATCCTAAAAATAAAATCTTTATGGATGGCAGATATGAAGAAGTTTATTCGGACAGAGAATTTAATGCTCTTATGGATTATGAGTTAATAAATGATAATTGGGATGATATTTTATATAATTATCCTACACAAATTCTACTACCTGAAAAAATCAATCCAATATATTCACACCTACAGAAACAGCCGGATTGGGAAGAAGTTTATACGGGAGATGCCGCAGGAGTATTCCTTAGAAAAAATCGAAATACTAATAAAGGACCATTCGTCCTTCCGTCGGATGATACAAAACATTATCAATCCATTTTGTTTGAAAAATTCGGGAAATTTGGGGTAATAGATTCTTAATATTCATGGTATAACTAAAGTAAAAAGGAAGAGAAGCATGAGTAATCCACTCAAATATACTTGTTTATTTGGCGGAGGCGCAATAAGAGGTCTCGCTTACGTAGGAACTATCAGAGCTCTGGAAGAACTCGGTGTTGAATATGAAATTATCGGAGGATCTTCTGTCGGATCTATTTTTGCGACTCTTTTAGCTTGTGGCTACAAATCTTATGAATTAGAAAATCTTTTTATGAAGGTTAATTTTGAATTATTTAAAGACCTCCATTTAGGTTTCGGGAAAAATATGGCACTTAGCAAAGGTGAAATCTTTATCGATTGGCTAAATGAATTGATATCAAGAGATGTTGAACCGAATAAAAAAAGAATTCTAAACTTCAAAGATTTAAAACAAGATTTGGTTGTCATAACAACCAATCTTAAAACATTTTCAACTCAAGAATTTTCAAAACATACTACCCCAAATTTTGAAATAGCAAAAGCAATAAGAGTTTCTTCAAGTATGCCGGGGCTAATGCCTCCGTTTAAATTCAATAATGCCGATTTGGTTGACGGAGATTTACAAAAAGCATCACCAATGTGGAGACTTTCGGACACTCTAAAAAATAGCAACAGCAGAATTTTGGAATTTAGACTTGAAGGAGAATGTTCTGCAGAGTCGAAAAATCCTCTTTCATTTATTAACACCATATATAGCTGTGTTACAGATGTTGCAACAGATTTTGTAACCGAAATTTATGGTAAAAATGATCGATATGATTGTATCAGAATCAATACCGGAGACATTTTCTTTGCAGATTTTAATCTGAACAAAGAAAATCGCAGAAAACTGATTCAAAGCGGCTACGAGCAAACAATGCATTATTTTAAAAATGTTTTACCTGAAAAAAGAACCCATTTGGAAAAAATCTATTCAAATGCATATAAATTTTTAAAAAACGGTTACAAGGGTTTAAAAAGCAATAATGTCGAAGAAGTTCAATGGTGGCTTGGAGATTTATTCATACTTCTTTGTGAAAATAAAGAAGTTATTGATGAAAATATATATCAACAAATCGTTGAATTAAAAAATTTAATAACAGACTCAATTACAACAATTTTGTTCTTCCACACCAGATTTAGAAAACAAAAAAATGTCGAAAAAGAATATTTAAAAGTATTAAACCTTCTTGAAGAAAGAATTGCAGAACTCAGATTGTTTTTACAAAGCAATATTTAATCCCTGTAACAAAAACTTTTTATGATTTTAATATTTTTGTTAACTTTTGTAACAAACTATTAAAACACTGAAATCCGCTATATTTTTGAAACTTTATATATATACAACGTAAGAGTAAGAGTATAAATATGAGCGTACTTTTTAGCGGAAAATACAATACATACGGTAGCGGCGCTAATCAAACCAATTTAGCGGCGCAAATGGAAGCCGCCGGTGTTGCAAATCATAACACCTTCGGATATTTATGCTCCATTTTTGCTTTAAACTCAACTTCATGGATTGCCAGTGGGGGAGTTACAAACCTTAAAGCCGGAATAAGTAATGTTAAAAACATTTTTGAAACAGTTTTTGATAAAGGTAACGGAGAACCTGATTATTTTTCAGGTCTTGGTGGCGGTACACCAACAAACACCGAAGAGATGGATGTTGAAACAACCAACAAAATAATGAAAGAATTTGATAATTATCTAACTCGTTATAAAGTTGCAACATCACCTACAGAAAAATCTCTTTGTGCAACATTATTAAAAAACAGCTTTAATCAATACATCGAAAACGGTGGAAATAATGCAACTCTGATTAATGCATTTAAAGATATTGAAGAGCAACTGGATCTTGATATAAATAACCTTGGAGATACTCTCAAGGACTATGATTTCTTCAGTAATAAATAATAAAAACGACTCCGAAATTATTTCAAGAGTCGTTTTTTATTTCAATTACCGATTAACCTCTGATTCCTAATTCTTTAATTAAGTTTCTGTAACCATCAAGGTTTTTATCTTTTAAGTAAGAAAGAAGTCTTTTTCTTTTACCTACCATCATTAAAAGACCGCGTTTTGTAGCGAAATCTTTTTTGTTAGCTTTCATGTGTTCTGTTAATTCAGAGATTTTCTTTGTCAACATAGCGATTTGAACTTCTGCTGAACCAGTGTCTTTTGCATTTGCGCCAAACTTTTCAATAAGTTCTTGTTTGTTTTTTAAATTCATAATACTATTCCTTTTCTATTTTCCTCAAAAATCTACTTTTAAGAGGACGCTACACAGTGCAATTTCGGCTTTGCACTTCACATAGTCAAATTTAATATAAACGGATTAAAAAATCAAGTTAATATTCATTAAATATGGAGTTTTGTTAAATTATCTATCATACACAAAATCTCTTTGCATTATTGCATTCAACTTTTCTTGAGATTTTTCACGATACCCTGTTTTATAATAAATTTTTGCAATCAACAATTCTCTGGATACTGAAGGTACTAAGTTATTTGCTCGTTGAGCATTAGATAGTGCCGTGCCGTATTTTTTCATTTTTGCATACACCAAAGCTGTTTGCTCTAAACAATCAGCTTTTCTTTCATCAGTTTGCGCCAACGAAGAGGCTTTTTTTAATGTTTCTAACGCTTGAAGAAAGTCTTTATCATTAATCATTTTTCTTGCATTAGCAAATGTTGTAATATACAAATCAGAACTGTTTACGCTATTTGAACTTTCAGAATTAGCATTAATTGCTTGCTCGGGCAAACCATTCATTGTTATCGGTTCAAGCTCCGGCAACTCCGTTTTAGAAAGCTTTTTAGGTAACTTTACCGGTTCCGGAATATCCTCGTCATCAACAAAATCATCTTCGGCACTATTTTCTACTGAAGCAGTTTTAGTTCCAAAAATAGAATCCTCATCTCTTTTGAATCGTTGTTCTTTTTCAAACTTCTCTTGTTCAACATTTCGTTGGACTGAGCGAACGGCAGGTTTGTTTGTTATATTTTTATCCTCAGAATTATACGCTTTTGATGCGTGTCCTATTATTGATACAAATACAATTAAAATAATAGCCACAATGGACATTGATATAAACATTTTAGGCTCTAACTTATTCATCAAAAGCTCTCCTTTAATTAACTTTTTTAGTTGATTCTATACCATAAGCAAACATCGCAAAATCATATTTGACAGGATCTTCCGGACAAAACTCTTTAAGTTTTTCTGTTAATTCTATTACGGCTTTAAAATCATTGCTCTTACGTTGTAAAAGTCCCATTTCTCTGGAAACTCTGGCAACATGGACATCAAGCGGAATTAACAAATCTTTTGAATGCATAAAGTTCCAAATTCCAGCATCTACAGGACCTTTTCGCACCATCCAACGTAAAAACATATTCATTCTTTTCATTGCACCACCGTTTGAAGGATTAGGCAACATATGATAGAACCCTTGACCGACAGTTTTTGAAGCTCTTGAATAAAAAAAATCGGCTACTAATTGCAAAAATATCTGTTGACGCTCACTCAAAGGTAAATATAACGGAGGTTGTATCCAACTAAATTCAAATAATTCTTCCAAACCTTTTGACTCGTTATATAAAGCAGAAAGAGTTTTAAAAATAGGTATAATGTCATTCTCTTTTGAAAATCTATACTCAACACCTTTTAAACATGAAAATTTTCCGTTTTTAATAAAGCCTAACAAATCACCTTCGGCATACGAAAAAATTTCATTTAATT
>JAFQNY010000179.1 GCA_017395765.1 bacterium | reverse complement strand
TAGGAAAACCTAATCTCTTTTAATTAGCGGAAGACGAGACTCGAACTCGCGACAGTCTGCTTGGAAGGCAGATACTCTACCAACTGAGCTACTTCCGCACATATTCAAAACTTATTTAATTTTCACTCGGCTCAGTTGGTAGAGTACATTCTCAGATACGCTGGATTCTACCTTTCCTCACCTACATGCTTCAGCAACAGGACCCGCTTGGGCAACTGAGCTACTTCCGCATTGATCGCTATTTCAGCTCACAAGGAAATACTACAATAAACAAAAACTTTTTTCAAGCATTTTATTTGTTTACCTGTTCACACTTTTATTATATACTGATAGAGTACTATTTTTTAACGAATCGGAGGAAAAATAATGGTATTGAATTTAAGTATTATTGATTCAGGCTTAGGTATCAAAACTTGCTATTCTGACGATAGCATTTTGAAATATGAAAAACTTATTTCTGAATCAGTTGATGAATTTTCAAGAAGAGCTAATCAACCGGGACAATTCCTTAACTGGGTTGATTTACCTCAACTTCAATTATCAAGAATTGACGAGATTTACTCTTTAGCTAACAGCTTAAAATCTCAAACTAACGCTAAATATTTAACAATTCTTGGTATCGGCGGTTCAAAGCACACCGTTGAAAACATGTTAAGTTTAAACGGATTGAATTTAAACAACGACGAAATCTTATTCTACTCAGACATAGATTCAGTTAGCTTTGCCAGATTTTTACACAGATTAGGTAATGATGTAACTTCTTCTAACTACATGGTTGCATCAAAATCAGGTTCAACTTTTGAAACTAAGGACGGGTTCCTAAGAATCAAAAAAATGTTAGAAGACGCATACATCGCTAAAGGTATGAGTTCAGATGAAGCAATAAAAATGGCTTCTAAACATTTCATTGCCGTTACAGACGGAAACGCTGAAAAAAGTGAACTTCGCAGAACATCAATTGCTGACGGATGGTTAGGTGATTTATTTATCCATGATGATGTTGGCGGAAGATTCTCTGCTTTAGATGACCACTCTTTATTTACTCTTGCTTACGCAGGGATGAATAAAGATGCAATGATTGAAATGCTAAAAGGCGCTCAATCAATTTCAAAATTGGCTCTTTCAAAAGATTTTGAAATGAACATGCCATACACTCAAGCTGCATTCTGGGCAGCAGCAAGAGCTAACGGTGTAACATCTTCAGTACACCAATATCTTGGTTCTATGTTTGAATATACCGTTAATTGGCATGCTCAAATGCAAAACGAATCAGTAAAAGATACTGCAAAACAAATTGCTAAAGTTCCTGATGCAATGCACCATAGCTCAGAAGCTCACTTCAATCCTGCAAACAAATTTGCTTTTGCTCTAACTGTTCCACACGATAACGGAATTGCAAAAGAAAATGCTGAAGGATATATCGGTGCTTTGAGCAAATCATACTCTGATGCAGGATCTTATTTCTGCGAATCAGTTGAAACTTCCGGATTCGGACTAACACCTCATGCTGCAGGTGCATTAGTTCAATCAAGAGCTTTTTCAACTGTTTACCAAGAAATTATAGAAAAAATAGCAAATTCTATAGAATTCCCTGCGGTTCTTGACAGTGTATTACAACCACACGTGGAAGTTTACAAGAAGAACCTAAAACCTCAAGCAGGTGAAAAAGATATAGTTGTTGCCGGAAGAATTTCTTAATTATAATTTCAACAGAAAAAAAGATGTGGATTAAAATTTTAATCCACATCTTTTTTTATTTAAAAATAATCTTTATTCTTCTGTACCTTGTGGCTCAGTATATGAATATAATTGAACGGACATCTCTGTCAAAAGGACTGACTTATCTTTGTTATAAGGTTTAATCTTAACAGAACCAATCTTTATATAATACGGATACTGATATATATCCTCTATCAAATGTCCTAACTGAACATAATTTGATACCAAGCTTAAATTTATATTACAAACAAAATACTTACTGCCACCGTGTTTAACAAATAAATCTTCAGCCGGATTGTGAGTATATTTAATATCCTTTATTCTCACTGAATTTGAATGAACCATATCAATCAAATCGTTATACAAAGTGAAAAACAAAGTGTCACTATCAGCATCCGAAATTGTCGGAGAATAAATCTTTTTCTGAAGATTTGCCGCATTCTCTTGGAACTGCTTTAACTTATTTTGTACAGTAATTTTCTTACTGCGAAGCTTATCCAAATCTCTTTGTTTTTCATCAACAGATTCCTGTACATCAGAAATTTTGTCTAATCTTGGCATAACCTGCATCGCAATAGAATAATACGCTACGCCTGCAACAATAGCTACAAAAAGAATTATTCCGAGATATTTTTTGTATTTATCCATCTATTTTCCCTTTATTTATAATCCAATGTCTACGATATCAGCAGGCAATCCGCCGTTTGATTTCACTTCTTCTTGCTGGTTTGTTATAACAAATTCATAAAAATCAGCTTCCATTGAATCTAATACTGAATTTGCATCAAACTCTCCATTATCATTCAACTCTGTTAATTTTGAATTAGACGCCATTGATAATTTTTTCAAAGACAAACCTGCTGAACTATTATAATCATTTACATTTCTAAAGAAACTATAAACACTTTCAATATTATCTGCTTGTCCTTTTATTGTTACATATTTTCCTAAATCCAAACCTGTTAGCCACAGCTTTTTAGGGATTTCAGTACCTACAATTGTATAATAAGAATATACATTCTTATTATGAGTCAACCCTGCTCTGACTTCATCAGCTTCATTGAACTGATTTGAAGACACCCAATTATACTCTTTCAAATAAGCATTAATCTGAGCAGTTTCCTCTTCTATCTTTTTCACTTTATCATTTAAAGTTTTCAACTCTTGTTCTTTAGGAAGACAAACTGCAGCCGCTATAGCCACAATTATTAAAGAAAATATAATAGCACCTACTATACAATTTTCTAAAGTAAATACAAATGTCCCGAATCTTAGCGGTTGCTCATCTTCATAAATAGATCCCAAACCACTGTTAAACAAGTTGAACGGAGCTGCCGAATACGGAGCAAAATCTTGCTTAATTGCAGCACCGATTACATCTAAAGACATTAGCCTTGCAGCTTCTTCATCAACCCCTTGAGCTACAGGCAAGAAACTTCCTTTAGCATAAGAGTTAGCCTCAATACAACTTATTTGTCCGGTAAATCCTAAATGTTGAACTAACGTTTCGGCACTTATAATATCAGTTTTCGAAACAACCAACAATCTGTCAAACGGTAATCTTGTCAAATAAGGTTTAACCGCAGCAACAACTGTCGAATAATTCTCTTCGTCGCCTAAAACAGCACCAATCCTTATTCTCTCTTCAAAACATTCTGAATATACATTACCTTGCATTGCAATAATACGAGCATAAGCACTTGTAACCTGCAACATTATCCATGGTCTGTCAGAAGAGATACTGACTCCGTTATTATATATTAAAGCATTTAATGTTGAGTTAACGCCGGTATCTATAGCCACAACAGGGTAGCCCTGTTCTTTGAAATATACCGCCATCTCAATAATATCAGTTTTTTGCAATGCGGTGAAAGCAAATTTGCGTGTCTGCATTGTAGCATCAGTTAACGCTACCGCATCTATTAACGGTTCTCTGTCTTGAAAAACAGGGTGTTTTATCAATTCTTCCTCAAAAGCTGTCATCAATTCTCGTTGAGGAAGTTGCGGAGGATAATCTCCAACTTTGAATGTAATTGTCGGTACGTTCAAAGATACCGGCGTACCCTTTGGAATACCCATCCCCTGTAACAAATCTATTACAGCACCCCTGAAAGCATCCATATCAGCAATTTCTCTGCGATTATGATCATAAGCTAACGGAGCGACTCCGTATTTTAAAACTGTTCGTGTTGCAAAATCAACTTGCGCAACCTCAATACCTAATTCGGGATTAATTGAAATCCCAACAACTGTTTTTTTGTTAAAAAATGCCATGCTATTTCTTCCTATTTTTTTTTATTGTACAATAAATTTTAAATTAAGTCCACAGGGTATATAAATGAAAAATTTAATAGAGAGAATTAATCTTCTAAAAAAACAAAAAAAGGCTATAATACTTGCACACAGCTACCAAAACGTAGAAATTGATAAAGTGGCTGACTTTGTAGGAGATTCATTATATCTTAGCCAAAAAGCCAAAGAAACATCTGCTGAAATTATTGTTTTTGCTGGGGTTTATTTTATGGCACAAACTGCCAAAATAATTTCACCTGAAAAAAAAGTTTTACTACCTAATTTGAATGCAGGATGCTTAATGGCTGACATGATAAATCATGAACAGATGAAATCTTTCAAGAAAAAATATCCGAATTTGCCAACCGTTTGTTACATCAATTCTACAGCAGAAGTTAAAGCTGAATGTGATATTTGCTGTACAAGTTCAAATGCCGTTGAAATAGTAAAAAGCCTTAATGCTCCTAAAGTTCTGTTCGTTCCCGATGCAAATTTAGGAAAGCATGTTGAAGCTCAACTCAATAATGTTGAAGTTATCACTTACCAAGGCTGTTGTCCGGTACATGACAATGTTACTATCCAAAACATTTTAGATACCAAAAGTAAACATCCAAATGCAAAAGTTTTGATTCATCCGGAATGTAAACCGAAAGTCAGCCAACTTGGAGATTACATCGGAAGTACAAGCGGAATAATAAACTATGTAAAAAACAGTTCTGAAAAAGAATTTATTATTGTAACAGAAAAGGGTGTAGTTGACAGACTAAAAAGAGATTTTCCTCAAAAAGAATTTATTTTAATTTCAGAAAAAATGTTATGTGAGAGCATGAAACTTACAAGCCTTGAACAAATTCTTTACGCTCTCGAAAATGAAGTTAATGAAATCACTATTGATGAAAAGACTCGTCAACTTAGTGCAGGATGTATTGAAAGAATGTTAAAGGTTTCTCAATAATGGAAAATTCTTATATTGTCGGTAAAAATGCTATAATCGAAGCTCTGGAATCCAACACCAGACAGTTTAACAGAATCTTAATTTCTAACAATTCCCGCTCTGACGAAAAAATAGAAAAGATTAAAGAACTGGCAAAAACACGAGGCATTATTTTCCAATTTGTTAACAAAGAAAAATTAAACCAAATTTCCCCTGAAAACAGACATCAAGGAATAGTAGCTCTTTTATCTCCAATCAAATATTGGGATTTAGATGATTTTTTAGAAAAACATAACGATGAATTAACTTCTGTAGTCATTCTTGACGGAGTAGAAGATTCTCAAAACTTAGGAGCTATTATTCGTTCCTGCGTATGCGCCGGAGTAAAAGGTATAATTCTGCCATCCAGACGAGGTGTTCTTGTAAATTCTACAGTCGAAAAAACCAGTGCTGGGGCGGTAAATCACATTTCTATAATAAAAGTAAATAGTATTGTTAACGCAGTACAAAGGCTAAAAGAAAACAACTATTGGGTAATTGCGGCTGATCATCATGCAAAAGATAATTATTATGAAATTGATTATACCGACATGAATTTTGCATTAATCATGGGAGCGGAACACTCAGGAATTTCAAAATCATTACTAAAACTTTCTGATTTTGTAGTTAAAATTCCTATGCTTACAAATTTTAACTCATTGAATGTTTCGAACGCAACGGCTATAATTTTATTTGAAAGTGTTAAACAAAAACTGACAAAATTTTCTAAAAAAGAGGGCAAAAATGGTTAAACAAAAAGAAAAACTTAATATTATGATTGATGATATTTCCGATGAGGGAGTTGATTTTAATAGCATTGAACCTATCGAAGATTTAGAAGACGATGAGAATATTTCAATAGAAGAACCAAAAACTCAGGAAAGCTTAAACTCAGTAAATGCAGATGATTCTGTCAGAATTTATTTACAACAAATCGGAAAAATCCCTCTTCTGACAGCAGAAGAAGAACTGGAAGTTGCAAAAAAAATCTATGAAACACAAAACCAATTTGCCAGAAAAGTTTTAATCAATGCAAACTTAAGACTTGTTGTCAGTATTGCAAAAAAATACATCGGTCGAGGGTTATCCTTTCTTGACTTAATCCAAGAAGGAAATATGGGACTAATCAAAGCTACCGAAAAGTTTGATTATACTAAAGGTTATAAATTTTCAACATATGCAACATGGTGGATACAACAATCCATTACAAGAGCTATTGCAGACAAAGCTCGCATAATAAGACTTCCGATTCACTTAATTGAGTCTATTAATAAAATAAAAAAAGCAACCGTTGATTTAACAACAGAATTGGGAAGAATTCCTGTTAAACAGGAAATTGCGGATAAGCTTGGGATTTCAGTTGCAAAACTAACCTCAATTATAAAATCTACTCAATCTACAATCAGTATTGACACTCCGACAGGTCAAAAAGATGATTCAAACAAAATTATTGACTACATTGTTGATGAATCGACTTTAGCACCGGAATCTTTGGTGTCACAAGAAAATTTATTAGATGATATTAAAACAATGTTAGATCAATTAAGCCCAAAAGAAAGAGATGTTCTTATTCTTCGTTTCGGGCTCAATAATAACGGAAACAAAAAAACTTTAGATGAAATCGGAACTATTTACGGAGTTTCAAGAGAAAGAATTCGCCAAATAGAAAATCGAGCTATTTCAAAGCTTAAAAAACTTTGTAAAAACAAAAATATGACCTCCGGTTTAAAAAATTATTTTGGCGCATAAGTATAAAATAAGGGATTTAAGAATGACTGAAGCAGGAATTGATGTAATTACGGATTTAATTAATGCAGGGGATTTTAAAAAAGCAATCGTTCTGCTTAAAGAGGCTTTAAAAACCGATCCTAAAAATCTTGAGTTAGTAAAACTTGCAGGATTAGCTTCAGTTAATTTATGTTTGTGGGATGATTCAAAAGTTTTCTTTGAAACCGCAGTAAAATTTCAACCTGAAGATGCAACATCATGGTACTATTTAGCCAATAGCTATGAAAAGCTTGGGGATTTAATCTCTGCAAAAAATGCTTATCTTAAAGTTATTGAACAAAGAAAAGAATATTTAGATGCGTACAAAAGCTTATGTGTTGTTTTAATGAAATTAAATGATATTGAAACCGTAATAAAATTTGCAACTATCGCAAAAGACTATGAAGATGAAGGTGAAACTTTATTTGATTTTATAATCGGCACTGCTCATATGAAAGACAAGGAATTTTCCACAGCAATACCGTTTTTTGAACAAGCTTTGGTTGCCGACCCTAAACACTTGGGAATTCTCAACAGCTTAGGCACCTGCTATATGGCATCGGGCAACACTGAAAAAGCTATTGAAACATATCTTAAAGCCTTGGATGTGAACCCTAAAAATCCGATGGCTTATTTCAATATCGGTTCGGCATACCAAATACAAAGAAACCACGAAAAAGCGGTTGAATATCTTTCAAAAGCAATTGAACTTGAAGAAGACGAACATTTCATCTCAACTTTAGCAATGTCTGAGGTCAAACTGGGAAACTTTGCCGACGCATTAAAACACTATACACAACTTTCACTTTCTAACCCCGGCAAAGAAAGCTACAAATACAACATTGTTACTTGTTATGAAGCGCTTGGCGAATATGAAACCGCTATAAAAATACTGGAAGAAATTGTTTATATCAATCCAAAAAATACACTTCCGGCACAAAAATTGGCAAGCCTATATATAAAAACAAATAAATTATCAAAAGCAAAAGAGATTTATGACAATATTCTTTTGAAAAACAATATTAACGCTGAAACAATGTACCAATACGCAATTTTATCTTCCAGCTTGTGTGATACGGAAACCGCTGAAAGAATGCTGAAAAAAGTAATAAAAATGAATCCGGAATTGGCTAAAGCTCACAAAGACTTAGGAATTATTTACTTAAACAAACGACTTTTCGATTATGCCAAAGAAGAATTCAAAACCGCAATGAAATTGAAACCTAATGATTTTGAAATAATTTTCGAATACGGAAACTTTTTATATTCAATTTCTGAAAACCAAGAGGCTGAACTTTATTACACAGAAGCTCTTGAACTTGAACCAAACAATGTTTTGGCATTAACATTTATGGCTCTGAACAAACTGGTGTTAAACCAATTAGAAGAAGCAAAAACTTATGTTATGAAAGCTGTTGAAAACGAGCCAAATCATGAATATGTCCAGTTCTGCGTAGGCAGAATCTTATTTGCCAAAAAAGAATATGAAGATGCTAAGCGTTATTTAATTAAAGCAGTAGAGCAAAACCCTGATATTGAGACTCTAAACACATTGGGCCTAACTTATTTTGAGCTCGGAGAATACCAACAAGCATTAAATATTTTTCAAAATATTGACAGCAAACGTCCTGATAGCGTTTCAGTGCTAATGAGCATGGCAAAATGTTATGAATCGCTCAACGACATTGATAACGCCTTAAAAGTTCTTGATAAAGTTGTTGAAATATTCCCCGAAAACGAAGATGCTCATGAACTAATTAGAAAATTGTCTTAAATATACTACGTTTGAAGGTTTGACTTTTATACAAAAATCCTTAAACTGTAAGTATATAAGTACACAAATCTAAGGAGACATAGTATGGGCAAAAGACTAGACGGAACATCAATGTTCACAGGTATCGGTGCCGGATTTACCAACGCTTTTTCGCAATTATCCGGTCAGTACAGCGATGGTTTAACCTTGGAAAATTTAAACGATGCATTAACCAACACAAACTTTACAAATAATGCCTACGGAACAACCTTTGCTTCATATATGACAAACAACTTTAACAACCTCGATAAAAATTCCGACGGAAAGATTTCTGCGAATGAAATTCAAGATTTAATGGCACAAATGGCAACTCAAGGTTTAACAAGAGAACAAATAATAGCTCTTGCGGGCTCTTCAGGTCTAAGCACTTCTCTGCAAGAAACTGTTCTAAGCCATTTTGACCAAATTGATAAAAACAAGGACGGAAAGGTTACTAATCAAGAGATTCAATCTTATGGGGTAGAATCTGATTTGGAAAAACGTAAAATTGAAGACAGAAATCGTCTTGTTAACGGAATGTCTATGTTTTACGAATCAGATTCTGATTATGAGGGAAGTTTGTTAGATTACAGATATCTGGATGACAAAACTTCTAATTAAGTAAAAAAGGAAAAGGGATTAAAAAAAATAGGCTAATGTTATATATCATTAACCTATTTTTTTTGTAATCTTTATTATTAAAAAATTAATACCACCAGCCTGTATTACTGTAATATTGGTTATTTCCTGGATAACCGGTTGATTCAATTCCTTTTTTAACTTCAGTTTGTGTTTCATAATCAGCACCCATTACAAGAGCAGTGCCGTCACCTGAAACATCAAGAATTGAATTTTTTGTATTTTTTAAGTTCACATTACCTTGCCCGTCAGTTTTTATAAAGCAGTTATCTAAGTTAAAAGCATTTAAAATCCCATCAGAAGTAAATCTGATATCAGGAGCAGGTATTGTATCCGACTTTTGCTCTCCAAAAATTACAATTGCTTTATTTCCTGTGGCAGGGTGCTTTAAAGAAACAGTTTTTTCGCGTCCGTCTTTTGAAGTTTCAACCTTGGAAACCTGTTCTCTTAAAAATTTTGTACCGTTAATAATAGTATCAGATTTAGCAACAGTATTACCCGACATTTGTGTTCTCCTTTCCTAAATATAAAATATAATCCGCGCTTATATAATTATTAAGATTTTCTGTTATAAAAAATTGCCTTTTTGTTACAAAAATTAATAAAACATACTTTATGAAGATGCGGAAAAAATCGAGAAATGACTTGCGTGAGCGGGAGTTGCGTAGCAACTCATTTCCGCAAATTTTCGAACTTTTTCAAATCCGACCTTAGGTGTATGAGAGTAAGACTAGGTGCGGGATAGCACGTAGCCTTACTCGAAACCGTACCACAGAGCTTGCGAGAAAAACGAGAGTTTTTTCGCAAGCACTTATTATTAATTAACACTTAACATTCTGATACACTTTATTGAATTGATAAATTATTTGGGATATCCTCATGCATGTGGTAGTTTATATTAGGTATGTATAGATGGAAAAAGGTTTTGTAGAGAACGGGTTTATTATTGATTTAAGTAATACAAAAAATACAACCCAGTTAGTGTTTGAATTAAGCACAATTATGGAGCATCCTGATGTTAAAGGCAAACGAATTTGCTTAAAACTTGGAGGATTAGATTTAAAACAGTCACAATTATTGAGTATCAAAGCTTTGATAGAATCAATGGATGCAGAAATTGCTTTTATTGACACAACTTCAGAACAAACAGATGCATCTGCAGTCAGCTTGGGAATTATCGTTTCTAAATTAGACGCAAATACCGTTGTTCCTTCTTATAAAGCAGAAAACACTGAAATCAAAGAAGAGACTGTAGAAATTAAAGAAGAATCAGAAGAAGTTTCAACAGAAACTCAAAACTCGGAAGAAAAAGTTATTGAGATACATGCAGACTCAGAACTTAATAATGAAACAAATCCTATAAATACGGTTTTAGACATTGAAGATACATATTCAGAAGAAACTACTCAAGAATTATCAGAAATAATTCCTTCTGAACATTTTGATAATGATTTTGAATCTTTAGCAATGAATGAAGGTTTAATTTCTAAAGAAGAAATTAGTAAATATATTCTTTTAGATACCGGAGAGGTTTTACCTGAAGGTGCAGAAGAAAACACTATTGATACAAAAACATTACCGACATTATATTTGTCACAAACTTTACGTTCAGGTCAAACTGTTAACTATGAAGGTAATATTTTTATTGTAGGTGATGCGCATCCTGGTAGTGAAATTGTTGCAGATGGTGATATAACTGTATGGGGTATTTTAGGCGGTATCGCTCATGCCGGTGCTAAGGGTAATATCACTTCAAAAGTCAGAGCATTAAAACTAAATGCTATACAATTAAGAATAGCTGGCCTTTATGCCAGAAGAAATGATACATTGAACGTTCCTTACGTTCAAAAGACAAATGAGTTCACTCCTGAAGAAGCTCAAATAGAAGAAGGTAAAATAGTAATTTATAAAAAATTAAGGAGAGATTAATGACTGGTCGAGTTATAGTAATTACATCCGGTAAAGGCGGAGTAGGAAAAACAACAACAAGTGCAAACATCGGTACCGCTCTTGCTAAAGAAGGATACAAAGTTGTATTAATCGATACTGACTTAGGGTTAAGAAATTTAGACTTATTGTTAGGCCTTGAAAACAGAATTGTTTATACAATTGTTGACGTTATTGAAGAACGTTGCAAACTTAGACAAGCTCTTGTAAAAGACAAAAAGAATCCTAATTTACAACTGCTTGCTGCAGCTCAAACAAGAGATAAGTCAGCAGTCAACGCAGATCAACTTAGAGAAATCTGTGAAAAACTTAAAGAAGAAAATGATTTCGTTCTTGTTGATTGTCCTGCAGGTATTGAACAAGGTTTCCAAAACGCTGTAGCAGGTGCAAGCGAAGCAATCGTTGTAACAACACCTGAAATGTCTGCTATCAGAGACGCTGACAGAATAGTTGGTTTGTTAGGACCAAAAGAAGAAATTGAAAGTTGCAAACTTATCATTAACAGAGTTCGTCCAAGTTTAATCAAATCTAACGAAATGATGAGCGTAGAAGACGTTTTGGGTATTTTAGAAATTCCTCTTGTTGGTGTAATTCCGGAAGATACAGGAATTATTACTTCTACAAACAAAGGTGAACCTATCGTTAACGACGAAGAGGCTCTTGCCGGTAAAGCATACAGAAATGTTGCTCAAAGAATTTTAGGGGAAGAAGTTCCGTTCTTGGACTTAGATGAACCTAAAGGTTTTGTTGCTAAGATTAAAAATGCATTTGCAAAATGGAAAGCGAAGGTGTAAGATGGGGCTTTTTACTGATATTTATAATACAGTAGCGAAGTTCTTTAGACAACAAGATGAGGCTGTTATCGGAGAAGAGTCTAAATCAGTCGCTACAAACAGATTAAAACTTGTTTTAATGCAAGACAGAACTAATTTAACTCCAAGAGTTTTAGAACAAATGAGAGGAGAATTGGTTGACTTATTATCTAAATACCTGGAAATGGATAAAGAATTATTGGAACTAAACTTTGAACAAGAAGGTGATCAAGTTGCATTAATGCTTTCTATACCGGTAATCAGAGCGAAAGACGAAGATGAAATCGAAGAAGCATTAAATAAAGCTAACTCCGAAGAATCTTTCGAAGAAGAAGTTTCAGAAGAAACTGAATCAAAAGAAGAATCTTGTGAAGACACAGAATGTTCTTCGGCGGAGGAATGCTCAGAAGAAGAACCTAAACCGAAGAAAAAAAGAAGCAAAAAAGTTTCAACTCCTGAAGGCTTAGAAGGAAATTCTGAAGAACATCACGAAGAAGAAAATATTTGCGAAAATACGGAAGTATAGAAAAAAGCCCTTTGAGAAAATCTCAAAGGGCTTTTTTAAATTCAAACTAATTATCTTAATAAATTCTGTAAATCAGCAATATCTTGCTTGTTGAAATGATATCTTTTTGCTAAATTCGGATGAGTAAGAGCATCTACCATATCTTTTAAAACAATAGCTTCTCCTTCTTTTGAATTAATGATAGCATTGTCTATAAGTTCTTCAAACTTTCTAAAATCAGGCTCATGTCCTTCTCTTGTTATAATTTCAGCTATTTTATCAATTTTTTGTCTTAAAGATGTATCAATTAAATTTTTGTCAACAGATTCAATCCATTCTTCAAAGGCAGCTTTTTGTTGTTTTTTAGTTAAATATCCAACAGTTACTTTGGTAGCCATTCTGCTATCAATAGCACCTTCTAAAGAATCTGCTTTATTTGTATTGGCAATTAATACTACGTTATTTCTTTTCTTTAAAGCATTAATTAAAATTTTCAATGTTGATACAGAATCATTTGAATTTTTAGCATTTAAACTATTATCCTTCATTGCAACTTTGTCAAACTCATCAAGTAATACAATAACTTTTTTAGCTTTCCTTGCATCACCATTGGCTTCTGCTAGAAAAGCATCTGCCCTTGCTCCTAGTTTATTACTTATTTCTACCATCATTTGTTCAGATTGTCCTTTAATACCGGAAGAATCAATTACAGACAAATCTGGAATATAATATTCTGAACCAGGATATTTTTCAATAATAGTTTTAGCCAATTGATTTGCTTGCTCAGTTTTCCCAGTACCTCCTGGGCCCTCCATCATTAATGCTGTTGCTCTACGACCCTTTTTGGCTTCAATATCAGATCTTTTCAACTTTTCCATAATATCATCTAAAGCCTTTAACAAATCATCACATATAGATTCTCTTTTATGAATCCGCATATTGGAAACATCTACGGGTTTAATGTTGGTAGCATTTTTTTCTAAAGTGCTTCTTAAAGAATCGGTTATCCCTTCACCGCCTTTACCAAACAATTTCATGACATATGGTCCTGCTAAAGCTAGTATTATTGTAGCGCTCGCACCAATTCCAAGGGCCCAAGATAAATTTTGTTTTCTTTTCTGTTTCTTTATTTCTTTTTCTCTTGCTTCTTGTATTTGTAATTGCCGATTAACAAATGGGGATTGAGAAGTTTTTACAAAACTGTCTTTTTCAGCTTTAAAAGATAATTTCTTAACATTATTATTTTCAACTACAGCTAATTGATTATTCTTCAACGGAATTAAATTTTGTACTACTGTCATAACAACTCCTTACTACACTTTATTACTTATATAAAAACTGTTTCTTCTAAAAAATTGCCTTTTTTGTAAAGAAATGTAAAATTTTCTTTAAAAACCCTAAAGTTTTTCAAAAAAATGCCGATAACATTAATACAAAGGGAAAAACAAGGAAAATAAAGAAATGGCATTAGCAGCACCACAAGTACATCTTTTAGCTCTTACAGGTCGCAAAGCAGATTGCGAGCGAGCTATCACTGCTGAATCCATGAATAAAATGGCTCTTACAAGAGAAATGACAGAATTAGCTCAAGACTACAATTCAAAGCTAAAAAATAAACAAGTTTCTTATTATGCAAACGGTCAATATAATCTTATTAATGAAACATACTTAATGGGGAATGCCGGTGACTTCTCACATATTTATAATGATTCTGCGGCACTTAAAAACTGTAATTCTATGATTCTAACTGATTACAGAGGCAATGTTGTTTTATCTAATGAATACGCCAGTGCTATAGCAGCAGTCGTCGGAGCTTCCGCAATTGATGCAAACGGCAGAGGAAAAACTTTCTCAAAAGAATACATTCCGGACATTTTAGCAAAACTACCGGGTTCACCTTGTGACGCTGCAACATACAGAGCAGTAATGAATAACGGAAATTACGAAGGCTCTTATATTGCGCATCCTGAAAATTCTGCTACGGGTGAAAGTACCGGTGAAGAAAAAGAAGTTGATATCACACCGGAACTAACCGAAGCTGCACAAAAAATCCTTGATTTTTATCTTCCGATATTCTCCGCAGCAGCAGCAAACGGATGGACAGCTGAATATAACAGAGAAATGGCATTAAGTGAAACGTATATTTCTGATGCTTTGGTTTCAGGAGCGTTTCAATTGGTTACCGTTGCTGATAACGGTGAATACGATGAAGGCGGTTCTTTAACATATTTCCTAACCAGAGGTTACGTTGAAGCAAATTCAAGCTCAGATGTCAGAGAAGAATTAACGGCTTGGTATAATGCTGAAAAAGCTCGTATCTCAGAAAAAGAAACTTTCTCAGATTTAAGAATAAATGAACTTTCCACAGAACTTGAAGCTATAAAAGCTGAAATGCAGTCAATACAAACATTCATTGACGATGCTATCTCTTCTGTTTTCGATTGGGGTTCAGCATAAAATAAAACAATAACTCAATTTTAAAATAAATTTTCCTTTTTCCCAAATAAAGGCTTGTTTAAAGTTAAACAAGCCCTTTTTTTATAAAAAGCCCTTAATTATCGGGTTTTGTGCTATAATAAAATTCTATCGGAGGGTTTATAGATGTTTAGTACAGAAATTCATTATGAAGTAGTTACTTTTTCAATCGGTGATACAAAAGCCGGCACAAAAATGGGGAAATTACAATTAAAAGATACTGAAAAAGGAGAACTTTTAAATTGTATTCTTTGGGAAGAAGCTCTAAACAGAATGGATTCTAAACTTTTCCGATGCGGTAATATTTTAAGAATCGTATCAGGTTCTTTCAATGAAAAATTTAATAATTGTTTAGTTACGGCGCTTGAGCTTATTAAAGAAGCTAAAACAGGATTAGAACCTGAAGAAAGAATTTCTTATTTCAACAAACTTACTGAATATATAGACAAAATCCAAGATAAAGAACTAAAAGAATTTGTTTCAAATATTTACCAAGAAAATAAAGAAAAGTTATTAACCGCTCCGGGGGCAAAAATGATGCACCACAATTATATTGGCGGATTAATGGTACACATCTTAGAGTGTCTTGAATATGCAGATGCAAACTTAGCAGTATTTTTCCAAAAAATAAATAAAGATGATGTATATGCAGCTTGCCTTTTACACGATATCGGTAAAATTTTTGAATACACGGTAGATTTAGAATCCGGATTGATTGATTACGACGAAGCCTTTAGAAAAGATTGGATTACACATTCACAATACGGATTTACTCTCTGTATGGGAGCAGGGTTTAAAAAAATCGCAAAAATGATTGCTGCACACCATGCCAGAGCTGACTGGGGTGCAATTATTGACTTAAACGAAAAAGATTTAGAGCCGATTCTGTACTTAGTTCATCATCTTGATGATTTATCTGCAAAATTCGGAAAAACAAGTGTAAGTATGCTATAAAAAGGGCATAATTTAAATGAAAACAAAATTTTGGACAGCATTTGCAGCTATAGAACAACTTGATTCGACTTTTATCCAAAGATTATACAATTATTTTGGTGATATCGAAGTTGCTTGGAATGCTAAGCTTTCAGATTTAAAACAAATTGAAGGTTTAAGCATAAAAAAATCCGAAAATTTTATCAACAAAAAGCGGGAAATTGATGTAGATGCCTCTTACGAATTTGTTTTAAATAAAAATTTAAAAATTCTCACGTACGAAAACCCTGATTATCCATATATGCTGAGACAAATTTCTAACCCGCCAATGACATTGTTTTACAAGGGAGATTTGTTTTCTTGCAACCTTAACAAAACCGTAGCCTTTGTAGGTTCAAGACGTGCAAGCTTTAGCGGGAAAGAAAGCGTTCGTTCAATAATTGCAGATTTAAAAAATACAGACCTCTGTGTAGTTTCAGGACTTGCCACCGGAATCGATGCAGTTTCACACGAAAGCGCAATCTCTAACAACTTAAAAACCATCGGTGTTATAGCAAGCGGTTTTGATTTTATGTATCCAAAATCTAACAAATATTTATATGAACAAATTGAAAACGGCTACGGAGCAATATTATCAGAATATTACCCTACATTTGAACCGATAAAATTCAGATTTCCACAAAGAAACAGAATAGTGACAGGAATATCCTACGGCACCGTTGTAGGTGAAGCTGCAATGAAAAGCGGAGCTTTAATCAGTGCAAACCTTACTCTCGAACAAGGTCGAGAATTAATGTGCATACCCGGAGCTATCAATAATATTAACACGGAAGGCATATACAAATTACTCAAAGACGGGGCAACAATGGTAACCAAAGGAGAAGATGTTTTAAATGCTCTCAACTGGCAAAAAACTACTTTTGAAGAAAAAAAATCAACTAATTTAAATTTAGAAGGCGCAGAAAAACTTATTTTTGATATAATAAGTATTGAACCTAAAGGTTTCGATGAAATTCAAGCAGAAACAGAATTACCGACAGAAGAGTTGTTAACTTACCTAACCAAAATGGAATTAATAGGATTAATCGAACAAACTGACGGTGACAGATATAAGAAGGGGTTAAACAAGTAAATTATGACCGAAGCTTTCGCAACAGAAAAAACTAAATCTAAAAAAGAAAAAGCTCTCGTAATAGTCGAGTCTCCTGCAAAATCAAAAACTATCAAAAAAATTCTTGGTGATAGCTATACGATTGAAGCAAGCTTTGGTCATGTTCGAAATCTACCGTTAAAAGACCCTGCAACAGATAATTTAGGGTTTGACGTAAACAACAAATTTGAACCAAAATTTGAAATCATTGACGGTAAACAAAAAGTTGTAACAAAGCTAAATGAATTAGCAAAGAAAAGTGACAAAATCTATTTGGCATCTGACCCTGACCGAGAAGGAGAAGCCATTGCGTGGCATGTACGTCAAATTCTGAAAGTGCCGGATGAAAAGATTTATCGAATTGTTTTTAACGAAATCACTCCAAAAGCTGTTAAACATTCTGTTGAGAACCCGAGAGCAATTGACATGGATATGGTTCAAGCTCAACAGACTCGTCAAATCTTGGATAAACTTGTAGGGTTTAAACTTAGCCCTGTATTATGGAAACAAATAGGAAACAGAAACTTATCAGCAGGGAGAGTTCAGTCCGTAGCATTAAGAATGATATGCGAACGAGAAGAAGAAATCGAAGCATTTGTGCCAAAGGAATATTGGTCAATCCATGCTTTGATGGACAAAGACGGAAAAACTTTTGAAGCCGAAGTAACCAAACATAAAGGTAAAAAATTCGATATAAATAATGAAGAAGAAGCTAATAAAATAAAAGAATTTTTATTAACACCTTCGACAGAGTTTAAAGTTGATAAAGTTACAAAAAAAGAAACAAAACGCAAACCAACCGCACCGTTTATAACATCAACATTACAACGTGCAGCCAGTACAAAACTTGGGTTTGGAGTTTCTAAAACAATGCAGGTTGCTCAAAAACTTTATGAAGGTATCGACATTGACGGTTCACCTGTCGGGTTAATTACATACATGAGAACCGACTCTGTTCGTGTTTCTGATGATGCACAACAAATGGCAAAAGATTTTATCCTAAATAATTACGGAGAAAAATACTATCCGACAACTCCAAATACCTATGTTAAAGGCAAACAAAACGTACAGGATGCTCACGAAGCAATTAGACCTTCTTATCCGGATAAAACTCCTGAAAGCATTAAACAATATCTTGAACCTGATCAATATAAATTATATAAACTTATTTGGGATAAATTTATGTCCTCACAAATGTCACCGGCAACAGTTGCTAACAAAACTGTTGAAATAGAAGCCGGCGATTATACACTTAAAGCAGGTACAAGCAAAATTTTATTTGACGGTTTCTTAAAATTATATAACGACGCAGAAGAAGACGAAAAAGAAGCGGATGCCAAAATTCCGGACTTGGAGTCAGGAGATAAGGTTACTTGTAAAGAAATCACTCCAAAACAACACTTTACCCAACCTCCTCCAAGATATAATGAAGCATCTTTAGTTAAAGCATTGGAAGAACACGGGATTGGTCGTCCGTCAACATACGCAACTATTATTACGGTAATTCAAACCCGTAAATACGTTGAAAAACGAGATAAAGCTCTTGTTCCGACGCTTTTAGGCAGAACCGTTTGTAAACAGTTAGTATCACAGTTTACAAATATTATGGACTATAAGTTCACTGCAGGTATGGAAGAAAAACTTGACTTAATTGCAGAACAAAAACTGGTTTGGAATGTTGTATTAGAAGAGTTTTACAAACCTTTCATGGAAGTTGTTAATTCTGTTATGAAGAACGGAGAAAAGGTTGTTATTGAAAGCGACAAGCTTTGTCCAAATTGCGGTAAAAAAATGTTAGTAAGAACAAGCCGTTTCGGAAACCAGTTCTTGGGTTGTTCAGGTTATCCTGAATGTAAAACAATTATTTCTATCAACCATGCAACTGAACTTGATGAAGCTAATGATGGTGCTAATAATGGTGAAAACGGGCCACAAACAGTTGATGAAAAATGTGAAAAATGCCAAGGCTCTATGGTAATGAAAACAGGACCTTACGGTAAATATTTAGAATGCACTGAATGTCAAAACCGAAAAAAATATATTCGTTCCACAGGGGTTAAGTGCCCTAAGTGTCAAGATGGCGAAATTATTGAAAAGAAATCCAAAGCAGGAAAAATTTTCTATGGCTGTAATAAATACCCTGATTGTTCTTTTGCACTTTGGGACGAACCAACCGGAAATACCTGTCCTGAATGCGGAGAATTATT
>JAFQNY010000178.1 GCA_017395765.1 bacterium | reverse complement strand
CTCGCATTTCTTCATCAGAGAACTCAACTCCTCTTAGGATTTTGGAGAATTCTCGCCAAGCATCATAATGTAATTGAGAATCCCAATATAGAGTCCCGTTGAAATCAAAAATTATACCTTCCATAAAACCTCCGTAATAATTATATTATACATAAATTTTGGAATTGTTGCCGAGGTTTTAAAATATAATGTTCTTGCTTAATTTTTGGTAAGGAAATCTTGTTTATAATCAACTTTGCCGGTAAAACCCGTAGTGACAATATTTCTACCGAATTTTGCTTCGAGTTTATCTAAGCTTTTTCCCAGTTTTTCGTTTTTTTCTCGTCTTTGGGTGTCATCAAATAATTGTATTTGTTCGTTTTCACAAGGGTTAAAATTATCTAAGACAATTCCGACACTCCGGTATAAAATTCGAGGGTCATACATTTTTTCTAAGATAGGAAAAGCTATTTGAGAGATTTCAAATTCGAAGTTTGTTGAAAATTCCAAATTCGTTTTTTCGTAAAAAACCCTAAAATCTTTAGTTTTTAGGATTACTCCTATGGTTTTACATTTACAGTCTGCGTTTCTTAATTTTCTGCAAGCAGCGTGAATGTGAATCATTAACTCATTTTTTATATAATTCAAATCAGAGGTGAATTCAGGAAAAGATTTTGTATCGCTAATTGATTTTGGAATTTTTGTTTCTGTGGAAATTTTATTAATTAAATTTCCAAGTAATTCATATTTCAACTCGAGCCCATTTTTGCCGAAACGGCTTTTTAACCAAGTATCATTTTTTTGTACATAATCATAAGCTGTATAAATTCCGTGTCCTCTTAAACGTGGTGCTAAACGTCTGCCGATTCCCCAAATTTCTTCTATTTTGCTTTCTTTTAACAGTCTTGTAATCCCGCATTTTCCGGCAATATAAACATGGTTTTCCGTTGTTTTTGATTTGTCTGAAGCAAGTTTAGCGAGAGCCTTTGTTCTGCTAACTCCGATAGAAACCGGAATTCCGACTTCTTGTGCAATTAAATCTCTTATAGATTTTGCTAAGTCATAGTAATTTTTTTTGTACAATTTTGATAATCCGGTTAAATCAACAAAAGCTTCGTCTATGGAATAAATTTCGACGTTAGGACTAAAATTTTTTAGAAAATTCATTACTTGATTTGAAATAATACTGTATTCATAGTGCTTAGCGTTTATATAAATACATTTTGAAAAATCTTTTTTTGCCATAAAAAGAGGTATTCCCATCGGAATTCCCATTTCTTTGGCTTCTATTGAACGAGCAATAACACAACCTCTGTCACCAGAGACAACACAAACAGGTTTGCCGTTAAGCATAGGATTTAGTTTCCTTTCGCAAGAGACGAAGAAACTGTCGCAATCTATTAATGCAATATATTTTTGTTCATTCATATGGCTTCTTTTGTCCCAGTGTTTATTTAAGTTTATCATTAAAATAAAATCCCCTGCAACATGTTAGTCTTTTGCGAGGATTAAGACAAAAGCCGAGTAAATACTCGGCTTTATGACTTTAAAATCTGATAGAAAAACTTGCTCCGGGAACTACATAAGGTGAACAAGGATAGGTATAAGGGGAATAATAATCTCCGCAGTAGCCTAATCTATAATTGCACCTATAACCGCCCCAATAGCTAAACCCGTAACCGCCCCAATAACGATGCCTGGGATGACCTGCATGAACAGAGATTCCGCCGTGATGCGGCCTGTGATGATGCATGTGCGGTGGTCGATGTGTGCTTACATGATGTCCGCCGCCGTGATGTCTTCCCGGAGGTCCTCCGTG
>JAFQNY010000177.1 GCA_017395765.1 bacterium | reverse complement strand
TCAATAACCAATAATAGCAGTAGTTTACCCCATTTGTGTATCTAAACATGTAACACAATAGAAATTGTGTTACATGTTCAAATTTAATCTCAGTTGATTAATTTGAAAAGACATACTAAAGCTTTTAAGGAAACAGGGCAAAAGGTGTGCGATGGCAGATGAAAATAAGTTTCTACATTTAGGAAACAGTAACGATAAAATTTTATATGATAAATTCAAAGGTAAGCTAGAAAAGAAAGACATCGCTACCAATAATAAACTGCTACAAATTTTTAATTTTTTTGATAAAGATGGGAATGGAATTATAGAGACTGCAAATTCTAAAGGAGTTAATGAAATGCAATCTCTTTGGAATGCTGTAAGAACATCTGCCACTAAAAACAGCAATTCAATCTTTGAAGATTCAGAAGCTCAAGAATTACTTGAAAATTCAGTTGATTCAACGGGCAAAAGCCTTGCTGATAATCAAGTAACGGCAAGCGATTTATTTGCTTTCTTAAAGGCTCTTATTACTCCTCAAACCAAACAAGCCAATGGCATTAAACTTGAAGACCTTAAGCCTGAAGATATTGTTGAATATACTCCTGAAGAAATTGAAGATATTTCAATACAAACAGTTACTGATGGTGTAAGACAAGCTAGAGAAGTGTTTGACGCACAAAAAGCTCAACAGGGTGCAGTTAGTGATTTTGTTGATGGCACAAAAGAGGCTTTTGATACTGAATATGCATCATCAAGAGTTAATCGATATTTAATGAATGAAGAGTTTTGTGCTCAAGCATTACAGCGTTCACAAGAAGGCAATTTAACTGAAAAAGAATATTTGGAAGCTAAAATAGAATTAGCTGTTAAAATGCTACCTGAATTACAAAGCAAAGAATTAAAAAGCACAATTATAAAACAAATTCTAACTTTTGGTTTATATAAAGATTTCGGGAATAAGACCAAAGCTGAACAAGAACGTATTGTTAAAGAAATGGAAATAGAATATTTAAAAGAGGCTCTAAAAAATCTTACTCCGGAAGAATTAACTGTTTTTATTAAAAAAGTAACTTCATTGTCTGATGATGAATACAAAGAACAAGCGCCAAAAGTTGTTGAAAATTTAATCAATCAAACTATACAAAAGAAAGAAATAGATAATAAACCTGTTTTAAGTGATAGTATTCAAATAAAAATAGTGAATCCACCAAGACAGGGTTCTATTGAAGATATTGTTTCTCATCAAGATGCATATAGAGTTATGGAATTTGAAGAAACATTTAGCAAAGAACGTGGTGTTGAATATAACCCAGAAGCTATAATGAATTATTCGACCAAAGAAGCTCAACTTCAATTCTTGGTTGGTATGCACAATAGAAACGAAGCTGTAAAAAACATCTTGCACGATGCTACAGTAGCTGTTGATGGTAATAATAAATATGGCGCACCTCAACACGATGCAATAGAAACTTGTAATCAAAATTTAGCAAACCAAATCGAAAGGGCGTTTAGAAGTTTATATTCTAAAAATGCTGCTGAAGCTCAAAGAGTTATTGATGAAATAATGGGGCAAAATTCAGGTATTAAGGTTGTTGCAGATGAGCAAGGCAACTTTATTAAACTTGAATTTTACGGATTTAAACGTAATTCACTAAATTTGGATTTGTTAGGTAGCACAAAACCTGAAGGAACAACTCAAGAAACAGAAGTTGGTTTTGAAAATAATAAATTTAGAATGCCTGTTAATGCATACTCATTGGTTCATCTTTCAAAAGGTTTGCAACAAAAATTAGAAGATAATTATCAAACAGCATTAAATGGTAAAACTCTCGACGAATATAGTGCAGAAGTAAAATCAGCATATCAAATGGCTTATGGTGCAAAAAATGCTCAAGATATGGCTAATGCATTTGCCCAAAGTCAACAAGAAGGTGTACAAAACACAAAAGCTGTTGTTCAAGGTCTTGGTATGGTTGCAATGGTAGCAGGGCAATTAATCCCTGTTGGTGGACAAGTCGCAACAGCATTGGTAATGGGTGGTATGGCTACTTCAACTCTTGGTAGCGTTGGAGTTTCTGCATTAGAAAACTATACCAAAGCCGGCGGCCCAACTGAAGAAGATAAAAAAGCAATGTTACAAGAATTAGGAACTAGCTTGGCATTAGTTGGAACTGGTATGGGAATTGGTAAAGGTTCAGAGGCAATATTTAGAACATTAGTTATGAAAAATTGTCCGAAGTTGATTGCCTTTGCTGCTGAAGTTGGGGTTGATGCAACTGCAAGTTTGTTGGCTGATTATGCTATAACTGGTCAAATTGATTTATCAGGCGAAGGTATTGCTCAATTACAAAACATTTTAGTTGGTATTATTGGAGCTAAAGGTGCTAGGAATTATTTAAATACTCATGCCGGCGATATTACAACCCGACGTATAACTGAAACCGATGTTAAAGATACTAGGCTTCCCCGTTCTCAAGACTATGAAATAGGAAAACCTCACATTCCTACTACTACAAAAAATAATGTGGAAGTTAAGGGTATTGTTTTTGATAGACAAGCTTTTAAATCAATTTGTACAATGGAAGTTAATGGCAAAGAAATTAAATTTGATGTTGCTTATAACCTAAAAGAGCCTGAATTATTAAAATTACAGAGATTGTTTGAAAATGCTGATGATGTTGATGCGTTGTTACAACTTAATAGTTCTTTATTAAAATCTAATGCTTTAAATATGAGAACTTATGTTGACCAATTAGAAAGAATTAGTGAATTTAAAAAGAATAATCCGAATGTAAATATTGAAAAAATCCTAAATAATGAAGTAGAACTTACAACTAATAATAGAGAAGGTTTTGAAAATTTAAATAGAGTTATCAATGGGGAAAAACCTGAATTTCTTAAAAATATTGAACTTAAGTTTGAACAAGAACACGGGGTAAAAATACATCTACCTAATAACTTACAACAAGATATAGTTGAAGAAACAATACAAGCATTAAATAAAGCAATTGAAGATTATAAATCAACTGGTAAAAATATCCCTACAGATATTTATTTTACAAATTTGTTAATTGATATACGCAAAAAAACTGATGGATATTTTATTAAAGATGACTCGTTTATTGTTTTAAAAGCTACAAACATTCTAGATGGTGCAGATAAAGCAACTCATGCTTTCTTCCATGAAGCTGTACACTACTCTGATATGAATAATATTGATGATGTTATGAAAGGAAAAGCATTAGGCTTTAAGCCAGCGGGTTTAGATGAAAATGGTAAACTAAAACTAGTTTATGATGAAGAGTTAGGTGCAAGACTTACTGAATCAACTAAAAAATATATTTCAAATTACTCAGCAGATGATCTAAATGAATTTAAAGCTGAATTTGGCGCAATGTTATTAGAGGGTAAAATCAGCTTAGAAGAATATGTTGATGCAAATGATAATATTAAATATAAAGTTCATGTTAAACAGCCATATATAAATGCTGATGGTGTTGAAATCAAACTTAGCCAAGATGATTTAAATAAGATTCAAGAATTAGCAGATTATTATACTACTGTAGCAGGGCAAGATTTCACAGTCAGAAAGATAAACCAAGCTGAAACAGGAGTTGAGCCGCCAAAACATATAGAAGTTTCTAGCTCAACAACAAAAGCTGTAACTGTTAAAAATCTTATAAATGATTTAAAAACGGAGTATTCAAAAACAAAAAGAGGACAAAATTTATTAGCTGACTTAGAAGATATTGAATATAAATTAGATAAATGTACAGATGATATTTTATTAGGACAAATCGAAAAAGAACTAAAAGCAACATTAGAATTAGTTTTAGGAAATCCAAATGATGTTACTGATATAACACTTACAAATGTTTCTCGTTACCTAGATGCTTATAATTCAGCTATTGGTAATTACGAAATGCTTTATAATATAGATGGTGGAGCTGTTGATAAAAGAGCTTATTTCCGTTTTAAAAAGAATAAATTAAACGATTCAGAATTTGTTAATAGAGCAGAAAGAAGCGCTAATTCAAACGATATAAAAGATGCTGAGATAAATGATTTTAATGATGCAGGACGATTTGCAGGAATTATAGACCTATGTGAAAATTCAAGAACATCAGATCCAGAGATTGTTAAATATTTATATGAAAATTATTATTTAAAACAAGCAGACATTTCCCCTGAATTAACATCCGCTTGTTTAGATATTAGTAGTAATTTTGGAACAAAAATATTTTTATCCCACCAAAATATTGAAAATGCTCCTAAAGCATTAGAAATAATAAATAAAGAACTTTCAGAATGGCAATCTAAAAGCAATGGTACTGCAACACTACCACAAGTTTTAAATTTTAATTCTACAAAAAGAGAATATATAGATACAGGAGCTGTTAATGGACAAGGGGCAGCTGGCGGACTTGCATCAGGAAAAAATATTAGTTTAAATTCTTATACTGATAGAGATGGTATGTCTTTTGCAGCGGGGTTACGTCATGAAATAACACATTTAAATGATAAGAGAAAAGGGTTTATATTTTCAGATGAATATAACAGTTGTGAAATTTGTTCTAATGAAACATATGAAAGTGGTCGGTTTAGAGAAGAATTTGAAAGAGCAGGAATTTCCGAAAAATATATTAAATATGCTCACACAAATTCTTTAGAGTTTATCGCTGTAGCAGCTCAGGGCGATATGACAAAATATTCTCCTGAATTTAAAAAAATGCTTGTTGAGTTTGGTATGCCCGAATATATGTTTGAAATGAAAAAAAACGACGATGCTTTAGTCGTAAAAGATTCTAATATAGAACAGCCTTTATCACAACAAACCGCTCAACGTAATACTAACCCTATTGCAGAAATGAGACGTAAAAGAAAAATTGAAGCTAGAAAACAACAAGTTGCACAAGCTCAAGTTGAAATTCAAAAAGAGCTTACAACTGCAAAAGAAAAAATTTATGCAACAAATAATAAAAATTTAATTAACTTTTTTGAGAACCTTACAAGAGAAGGTATGTTATTACCAAAAGATATTGCACAAATTGCAGAACTTGCAACAATTAAGAATAGTGAAATTTTAAATCAAATTATAACAAAAAATTCAAATAAAGCAGGACTTGATATTGATTTCAAAGAAATAAAAATGCTTTGTCAACTTGATAAAGATTTAATTGCTGAAATAAATACAATAAATCCTGAAGGAAAACTTCAAGCAGCAATAAATATGGCTAGAAAAAATAATATAGCCTTAGATTCAGATTCATATAGCTTTAAACAAGCAGCTAAATTTGAATCGTTTAAAGAGTATATAGATTTATATGGCTCACAAAATAAAGAATTCGCAATAGCTTTATATAATAAGTATTATTTAGCAGACAAAAGTCCAGAAATAACAAAAATATCTCAAGAATTAGCAAATAAATATGGCATATTTGCTTTTGCAAATAATATCCAAGAATTGCAAATGTTATCAAAAGAGTTAAGTGAAATTGCAACTGCAAGTAATGGTAATGCAAAATTACCTAGTGTTGTTGATTTTTCAAAATTTAATGAACATTTTATTACTAAATCAGCAGGAGGTATTAGCTCTAGAAACACTATTAATATTGATGGATACAAACAAGGGACTTTACGACATGAATTAATCCATCAAAACGATCCGTTCAATAATCCAATGGGTGATGGATGTGAATATGAGCTATTAGATGATGTATTAGCAGGAAAGTATATTGATGAATTTAGAAAAGCGGGTATTGATGAAAATTCTATTAAATACGCACATACATCTCGTTCAGAATACTTAGCTGTACTTGCAGGTCAGGGCGATTTAAGCAAGTGTTCTCCTGAATTTAAACAAGTTTTAATCGAACATTTAGGAATGCCTGAGTGGGCATTTAATATGAAGGCATTAGATGTTGTGACTTATTTAAGCAATTCTGCAAAAAATCTAAGCGCAGGAGACGTTAAGGTTATTGAAGTACCTAATTATGGCAAACTTGAAATTACAAAATATGACGGTAACAAGTTTGACTATAAAATTATTGACAGTACAAATTTTTAATCCAAAATAAGAACTTCTACCTTAAGGGGTTTTAATAATGCTTTTTTCTTCATTATGTTACATAGTTAGTAACACAATGTAAATTGTGTTACATGTTTTATATCGGCATTTTTTTGAAAAACTTTAGGATATTGTTACAATTGAGCAGAAATTGTTACAATTACAAATTAAACGCAAGCAAACTTTCATCAAT
>JAFQNY010000014.1 GCA_017395765.1 bacterium | reverse complement strand
CCACTCTCGGAGAAAAAGTTTATTGGAAAATACCAAACAATTATTTCTCAATAATGGAAGCAATAAACAAAGGGGTTGTTGTCACGGAAATCAACCCTAATTCCAATATTTCAAACAGTTTTAAAGAGCTCGCTTTAAAAATTTCAGACGATGTAGTAGAACAAACTATTTTGAAATACAGAGGATTTTAAATATGCAAAAGGTTTTTGATTTAACAAATAAATATATAATACTAATTCCGATATTGTTATTATATTCAATCTTTTCAGGAGTTTTTATTACTGTTTCCGTTAGCGGGAAATTTTTAAATCTTATTTTTGCAATATTGTTGTTTGGATTAATGACTTCGGCTTTCACTGCCGGATGGTTAAATATTATTAAAAATATCATTCTTGAAAAAAGTGAAAATACAGACTTTATGGGGCTTTTTCCGGAAGGTGTCGGGGAATATTTTTTACCGGTTCTCGGAGCTTTGATTAATATAATTTTTATTTTCGTATTAAACCTGTTTTTTGCAGGAATTATCGGAATAAATTTTATAGGAAATCCTGAAGTTTCACCGGAAGCACTTTCAAAAGCAATGGTAAGCACAGAAACTCTTAAACAGTTCGTCGCATCTCTGACTCCTGAACAAATTATAAAAATTAATCTTTGGGATTTTTTGATTCTTGGATTTATGGGATTAAGTTATTTATTAACCTTTTTATATATACCAGCTTTGTTTTTTACAACAAAAAACCCATACAAGGCTTATATTATTTCAATAAAAAATCTTTTTAGCAAAAGTTTTTTCAAAACATTAGGACTTTTCTTGGCTATAGTTTTAATTCATATCGTAATTTCAATATCAACCGCAATTATGGGCGGAAATTCGATATTCAACTTCATTATAACCTTTATAAACTTTTATATAGTAACTGTAATAAGTATCGGGATTTTTTATTATTATAATGTCGAATTTATTGAGTCAAAACTCGGACAAAATATTGATATTACATTATAAAATTTTTATCAAGCGTTCTGAAATTTTATGAGGTTTTCTTTCCAAAAAAGATTCTTCTAAATATAATTGCTCGCAAATTTTTTCAAAAATATAAGTAATATTGCCGATGGATTTTTTTTGGTTAATCAAATCAACCAAAATAGCCTTAATTTCGACAACGGAAAGTCTGCTTGTCAAATTCCAAACAAGCCAACAGTTGTTTTTTTGAACTTGATTTACATATTTTTCCGCCAAATTATTTGAAAAAATCTCAGATATATTTTTATCAAAAATCTCTTGTAAAATATTTGGAATTTCTGATTCTAAATAATTTTTTGAAGGAACCAAAAATTCGGTATAAATACATTTTTCATTCACCCAAACCTGAAGTTCATTTTCTTGCAATCCATAATCCGATTTAATTCGAACCGGAGGCAGAATAAATCCGTATTGAGATTTCATTTCTTCTCTAAAAACACTGATATTCATGCTAAAATCTTCACAAAAAGATTCTAAATCAGATCCCAAAGAGATTTTAATCGTTTCGTTCTCTAAATCGTCAAAAAGACTATCTATTTTCTCTTCTACTGATTGCGAATTTTCCTTTTTAAAAGGTTTAAATAATTCAAAAACTTTCTTAATCATAATGTTTTTTTAATCAACAAAACCCAAAAGTCAAGAAAACAAATTTTATTTATCCGGCATTTTTATATTATAATT
>JAFQNY010000176.1 GCA_017395765.1 bacterium | reverse complement strand
GCGTGTTACGAGTTATTTTATAAAAGAAAACAATAAGCATCTTGACGTGATGATGAAAGAATTTTGGCATTTTACAGAACTTCAAACAATGCCGGTTGAAGATATTTATAAAAAATTGCGTTATAAAAAATTCAAAGAATTATCCCCTGCTGAACGTAAAATTTTAGAACAAAGGTTTGATGCCAAAGTTATTGTTTGTGGATTAGGAATTTATCGTGGCCATAAGAAAAATGTTATTTTTGAAAACGAGTTTGTCGGTGAATTTTTTGAAAGGTATATTCTTTCGTTTGAACAAATTATTAAAAGTAATCCGGTTTTAAAAAAATTTCAAGAAGAAGATTTTTTAAAATGGAAAACTGAAAAGAATATTGAACCGGAAGAAGGAATAATCAAGAATCCGGAATCGGAAATTTTAAAAGATGTTTCACGTGCAATTGAAGAACGTAAATTTGAAAACTTCATCAATAAAATTGAAGAAGGTGGAAGTAACGAAACAGAAGAAAAATAGAGGATTAACCTATGAGTGATAAAGATTTAATAACAGAAGTAAACGTAACAGAACTTTTGAAAATCGCTAAACAAAGCGAACATCAATACAACGCTGTCGTGAAACAAAATAAAGAATTGCAATCAGAATTAAGAGAAATTCAGAACGAAAACTTTCTTTTGAAAGATGCTTTTGAAACTTACAAAAAAGATAGCGAAAGATTTGAACAAGCATTAAAAAAGATTGCTGAATTAAACAAAGATTGTGCAAATTGTTCCGGTTCAACTTGTGGCGTTTGTAGTGTTGCTGATTACAAACCTAATAATTCTTATAAAATCGCGAATGATGCGTTGAATGGAGTGCAAAATGTATAAGGAAAATTTTGTGCTTTCATTTCCCGAAGATAAACTGTGGGTTCGTGAATTTGGCAATGAAGTTATTTTAAATATTGAAACAGTTGGAAAAACTTGCAATATGGGAAGATATTATTTTCATTGCAACGAGTGTAAAAATCAAAGTATTTCAGATGATGAGGGAACTTGTCGCAGTTGCAATAATTATTCAGAAGTTTGGAATGATAAAGAAAATAAACACTATTGCAAAAATTATCAAAAAGAGGTGCTGTAATGGAATGGTATAAAATTTTTCTAACTATAATTCATATAAGTATTTTATTGATGTGGCTTGTGCCGAAAAATTTTGCAATTGACGTTGCTTCTACAAGATTAACAACTCATCTTTTGAAGTATAGTCTTTTTAATCCTTTACAGGCTTTTCGTGCCGGTCAAGAATTTAGACAAGAGTTAGAGAAAAACTATTATAAAGATTTGTTCAATTGGTCATTGACAATCTCTTTATCTGCTTTTCTCTTGTGTGCTGTGGTTTATGTAATTTTAAACAAAGAGGTAGTAAAACAATGGCTGATGTTTTAGGATTATTTATTTGTCTGATTATTGCGTGTGCAATAACTTATTATGTCAATTCAAAATTTGATGAAGACGAAGTGAACGAATATGAATATGACGATTAAGAGGAAGAATAAACAATGGATAAGGAAGAAATTTATTTAAAACTTATTCAGAAGTTCGGTGTTGAAACTCAAAGCGTTGTCGCTGTTGAAGAACTTTCTGAATTACAAAAAGAAGTTTGCAAGATGTTGCGTAAGATTGGCAACGTGCATAACCTTGCAGAAGAAATTGCAGATACTCTTATTGTTATTGAACAGCTTATGTTGATTCATAACTGCGAATCAGAAGTTGCACTTTTAAAAGCACAAAAACTTCAACGCGTTTACGAAAGGTATTTAAAAAATGAGATGTAATGTTTGCAAATATAGACAATCATATATTGGCGAAGGTTCTGCCTATTATGAAGAAGATAGCTGTTCATTATGTTTTCTAACAAATGAAAGTGAACAGACGGAAAATAAATATGGTGAAATCGGTTGTTTATTCAATAGACAAACGCTTGATAAAAGATATAAGGAGTGGCAAAAATCAGATGTCTGATATTTTATTGATAAAAGGAAAAATACTTATAGATGTTTCCGACATCAAGGACGTTTCCGGCCTTGAATATACCGGTGAACCTGATGCAGATTTAACCGGCAAATATGTTGTTCGTGTTTTCAGCAGAACGCCTTTTATTGATATTGTTCACGACACGTTGGAACAAGCACAAACAACTTACAGAAATATTTCAAAGCAACGTAAAGTCGTAAACATCAATGAAATGAGGTATGGCAAATAATGAACAACGTTATACCTTTTCAACCTAAACCGACAACGGATTTAAAACTTGTCTTGCTACCACCAAAAGAACCGGAAGAAGTAAGTCCGGAAGATGTGAAGTTTTTTTATAAAAATTTAATCTGTATTTTAAATGATAATAATTAAAATTTTTTCTTTGTGCTAATATGTTTGTATGAAATCAGCAGTTGCCTACGCACGTGTATCGTCAAAGAAACAGGAAGATACAGGTTTTTCGATACCTGCTCAAATAGAATTGTTCAAACAGTATTCTGAAAAATCCGGAATAAAGATTGTAAAATTCTTTATTGAGAACAAAACAAGTGGAAAAGCCGGCCGTAAGATTTACAACGAAATGCTTGCGTATATAAAAGAGAATAACATTAAAGACATCTTTGTTGAAAAAACTGATAGAATTTACAGGAATTTCAAAGATTATGTTGTGCTTGAAGATTTATCACAAAATTTCAACCTTGTAATTCACCTTGTAAAAGAACACGTTGTTTTAAAACGTGATTCAACAAGCCACGAAAAACTTGTTCACGGATTCAAAGTTTTAATGGCAAAGAACTATCTTGATAACCTTCGCGAAGAAGTTATGAAAGGCCGTGAAGAAAAAATCAGAGAAGGTGGTTATCCTCACAAAGCACCGGTAGGTTATTATAATGACGTGAATAAATCAACAAAGAAAAAAGAAATCTTTGTTGATATTGAAAAATCTGTGTTTGTAAAACGATTGTTTGAGTTATATTCAACAGGTGCATATTCAGTTGATGAATTAAGAACTAAACTTTTTGACGAAGGTTTTAATCATAACGGCAAGCCGTATTCAAAGCCAAGACTTTTGTTTGTTTTAAAAGATGCTTTTTATATCGGAAAAATGAAAATAAAAGGTGTAATTTATGACGGCAAACACGAACCGATTATTGATATTGAAACATACAACAGGGTTCAGAAGATGTTTAATCAAAGCAAGGCACGTTCTCACGACGTTGAATTTGCTTATACCGGATTACTGACTTGTGGTCATTGTGGTTGTCAGATGACAGCAGAATTGAAAAAAGGAAAGTATGTTTATTACCATTGCACCGGCAAACGTGGTGGAACTTGCAAGAAAGATTATATAAGAGAAGAAAAACTTGATGAAGTATTCTTACAATTGGTTGAAAAAATTCCTGCACCGGATTCCGGATTGTTTGAAATTTTAAGAGAAGCATCAATTGAATTTAGAAAAATGAAATCTGAATATGAAGAAACAAGTATGGAAGAAATCCAAAAACAGATTTCAAGATTGCAAAATAGATTAAATAATTTATATACTGATAAACTTGACGGAAGAATCTCACAAGAATTTTGGTTGGAAAAACATAATGAATGGCATGCCCAAAAAGAAGAATTGATTGAAAAATTAAAAACAATCAGTAATACTTCAAAGACTTTTGACGAAGGTTCGAACTTATTGGAAAACTTCTGCAAACACGCACGCGAAGCGTATTTGAACGGAAATGCAAAGAAAAAACAAGCGATCTTAAAAATGTTGGGTTCGAACTTTTCTTATAAAGACAAAGAAGTAAGCGTAGTGCTTACTTCCGTCTTCAATTATCTAATCAATAATGATTTTGTTAATTATGGAGCGGGAGACGAGGCTCGAACTCGCGACATCCTCCTTGGCAAGGAGGCATTCTACCACTGAATTACCCCCGCATATCGCGCTTGTAAATGAAATTCGGCTTTTTACCTTTCATTTACCCCCGCAGGTATATTATTATGATACATGCTCATTTTTTGAAGTCAACATCTATTTTTATTTGTGCTCAGGATTATAATATCCCATCCTCACAAACGGATTTTCATTACCGGTTTCAGGACAGAATTTTATATCAGAAATTCGATATTCTTTTATCTTACCTTTACTATTTCTAATTACTTCAATTTTTGTATGTAAACCATATTTTGTTCCGTATGTATCTACAATTTGTCTTTGTTTGCCTTTTACAAAATTCAAACCCGCTATTAAATAATCATTTATAGCTTTATCATGCTCGGCAGAACTAGGTTTCCCGTTGATTTTTGGTGATAGTGCGTTTGCTTTGCCGATAGGTTTACCAAACTCTTTATCAAATTTTTCAACATCATTACCGGTTATTAAATAATTAATCGGACGGAATTTTCCTTCCCAGCCACCTTTGTGGTCATAATATGAACGAGTTATTTGATTAAATCTGTATCCAAAATCTGATGCTTTAAGTTTTTCTATTAATTCTCTTCCGGCTTCTGTTGCTGAAAATCTACTTGTGCCATTGAATAGACGTACCAATTTCCCTTGTAATTGTTTGTTCAAAGTGTGTGTAACTGCAGGTGCAAATCTCTGTTCTCCAACATCTTTAACCCAATGATAAACCGGATATGCGGATTTGAATTGCGGTGTTTTTGTTTGTTGTTTATTTATAGAATAATTTTGAACAGAATTTATTTGCATAGCTATAACTCCTTATGATATATCTAAGTCCGGTAAAAAAATAATTTGCTAGTGTTGTTATAATTTGTTAAGCTTCGCTTTCAGCCGGAAGCATGTTTTTTGGGATATATTCTTCAATTTCTTCTTGCGGAAGATTAATAGGCAGGCGGAAACCAAAAGTAGAACCTTCGCCTTCTTTAGAATGAACAAAAACTTGTCCTTGGTGATGTTTTTCAATAGTTACTTTTACCAAGTGTAAGCCAAGTCCTGTGCCTTTTACGGTATGAGTTGCATTTTCGCATCTATAAAATCTGTCAAAAACTTTTTTCTGGTCTTTTTCAGGAATTCCTGCGCCTTGATCTTCTACGCTAACTTCAACATATTCTCCGTCACGAGAGCGTTCTGCTCTTATTTTGATACGTTTCCCGTCCGGTGAGTATTTAATTGCGTTAGATACAATGTTCATTAATGCTCTTGAGATACTATCTATATTTAAATAGATTTCAGGTAAATCCGGTTCTTTCATTATAGAAATCTTAATATCATGTTCTTTTGCTAACACTTGAACTTGATTTACGCAATCTTCAATGATTTCCATAATGTTTTGTTTAGATTTTTCGAGTTTAACATTTTGTGCTTCGTAACGAGAAAAATCTAAGATATCGTTAACCATTCTATTCAAACGAATAATTTCTTGGTTCATTACACCTATAAATTCTCTTTGAGTATTGAAATCAAAATCGTTTCCAAAATTGTAAAGAGTATCAATATAGCTTCTCAAAACGGTTACCGGAGTTCTTAATTCGTGCGAAACATTTGATATGAAATGAGAGCGTAATTGATCCATTTCTACGTCTTTTGTTACGTCAATAAGTACTATAATATAACCGACATAAGAGTTTGAGCGTGTGAACATTGGTGAAATCAAACATTTAATAATACGTTTGTCGATTTCGATATTGAAAGGAACCGGTGTTCCGTCATCTTCAAGCGGAGTATCTTTGAACTCTGCAATTTTTTCTGAGAAACAAAATTCACCGCTCGAATCACAGAATTGTTGAATCTGTGTTCCGACAATATCTTCTTCCGCTACTTCAAGAAGTTTTTTAGCGTGATTGTTCACCAAAATAACTTTGTCGTGGTTATCACAAACAACAACGCCGTTAACAATACTCATTAAAACTGATTCAAGTTTGTTTCTTTCAAAAGTCAAGCTTTCAATGGTTTGTTCGTTATAACGACTTAATTTTTCGGACATATCGTTGAATGCGTTATAAAGTTCTTTTACTTCTTTATCAACGTCTTTGTCGTTAATCATATAGCCGAATTCGCCTGAAGAAATCTTTTTAACACCTTGGTAGAGTTTGCGTAATTCAGATGTAATTATAGAAGAGTTCATATAAATAATTCCCATAATTACAATCCAAGCAAGCAAGAACACAATTGCAATTGAAGCTTTCGAAGTTGCGGATACGGTATCCATAATAGTACCTGAAAGTCCGACAGTTACTGAGCCTACATTGGTTGTTTCGCTTAAATTTTTAACAATCATAGGTGAACTAACCGTGATACGAGCTTTTTCTGCTTGTTCAGGATAATCATCTTTGCTTGAATAAACGATTTTTGAATTATTATCTTTGAAAATAATAAATGCTATGTCGTCATTACTTTTTAATATTGATACGGCATTAGTACGCAAAGCGTCGTATTTTGCGAGTTGCGGAACTTCTCTTGTTAATTCAACACCCTCTATAGCAAGAGTCTTTGAAAGAACTTGTCCGAAACTCTTATATGCACTGTTCATGTTTTTGTCGATGCTATAAACTGCAAAACCCGCAGTACAAAGAATAAATGCAGTACTAACGGCAAGACCGGCAAGGATTAATCTTGTTTGTGCGGTCATACCTTTTTTTTGGTTCTTGTTCAAGCCGGTAGTTTTGCCTACTTGCTCCATTTTTTCGCTCCCATTGGTACTAACATTTTCCATAACGAAATTATATCACGTAAAAAATCTGCTATCAAGAGAAATAGTTTTGTTTTTTAGTATTTCGCCAAATATCTGTCGATTTCCCATTCAGAAACGTAGGTTCTGAATGACTCCCACTCGATTTCTTTAGCAGTAACAAATTCGTCTAAAATGTGTTCTCCTAAAGCAGCTTTAGCAATTAGGGAATTTTTCATACATCCGAGAGCTTCTTCTAAACTACCCGGTAAAGATTCAATTCTGAATCTCTTTCTTTCTTTTTCTGTTAGCTTGTAAATATTAGCTTCAACCGGTTTTGGAGGTTCGATTTTATTTCTTACACCATCTATACAAGCAGCTAAAATAGTTGCGAATGCTAAATATGGGTTGCAACTTGGGTCCGGTGAGCGTAATTCAACTCTTGTAGAAACTCCTCGTTTTGCCGGAACTCTAAGTAATGCACTTCTGTTGGCAAGTGACCAAGCCATATATACAGGGGCTTCATAACCCGGAACGAGACGTTTGTAGCTGTTTACGGTAGGGTTAAGTATTGCCGTAATGCTCTTAATATGTTTTAGCATACCGCCGATTGCGTATTTTGCGGTATTTGAAAGTTGATATTCTGCTTTTTTATCAAAGAAAGCGTTTTTACCGTCTTTTGAAAGTGAAATATTGCAGTGCATGCCTGAGCCGTTTACGCCATAAACGGGTTTTGGCATAAATGTTGCGTGTAAACCATATTGAGCAGCGATTGCTTTTACTGCGATTCTAAAGGTTACAACATTATCAGCAGCGGTTAGAATATCAGAATATTTAAAATCTATTTCGTGTTGTCCGTCAGCGCCTTCGTGGTGGGAAGCTTCAATATCAAAATCCATTTCTTGGAGAGTGCTTACGATATCTGAACGTACAGCTTCTCCCAAATCATCAGGACCCATGTCATAATAACCGGCTCTGTCGTGGGTTTTGGTAGTAACTTGACCTTCTTCATCTTTTTCGAACAAGAAAAATTCAGCTTCCGGCCCGATATTCATAGAAAGTCCGAGTTTTTGAGCTTCTGCCATAAGTCGTTTAAGGTTGCATCTCGGACAACCTTCAAACGGGGTTCCGTCAGCGTTATAGATATCGCAGATTAAACGAGCCGAATTTTTTCCGTCATTTTCTTGCCAAGGTAAGATTTGGAAAGTGTTTTTGTCAGGATAGAAAAACATATCAGAAGTTTCGATATTACGAAAACCTTTGATAGATGAACCGTCAAGCATAATATCATTATTCAAAACCCTGTCAATGTGTTCGGAAGGAACAGCTAAATTCTTAACTTGTCCGTTAATATCAACGAATTGTAGTTTTATGAACTGAACATTATATTCTGTGATTAAGCGTTTAATATCAGCGTCGGTATAATTAGCACCATTAAGTGGCATATGTTTAAAATCCATCAAAAACCTCCATTCTTATATCGTTAATATACCTTATTTTGGGTAAATAGGTCAATAGATTTGTGGAGATTTAGTGAAAAGTAAAAATTTTAATTATTTTTTCGGAACTCTTGGATTAAACAAGTTATTAATATGTTTTTCGATTTCTTCAATTGTAGTTTTAGATGTTATTTCAAATTTGGTATTATCCAGTGAATTAAGAATGGCTATTACTAAAGCATTCATATCACCATCTCCGATAACACCCTTATCTCTTTGCAAAAGAAACTGCGTCGCTTCATTTTCTGTCAAGGTTATTTCTCCGTTATGGTTAGGGAAAGTTATACTGAAAACATCCCCCTCTTTTTTAAACGCAGCATTAATTTTTTCTGCCATAGTCGGATCTTGGAGGATATTAGTTAATGCAGTAAGAATTTTTTCGTTATTTCCTGTAGCTTTCGATTCAACATCACCTAAAACATCATTTCCTTTTTGAGAATCTATATCAATATTTGGTTCTAGATTTTTTAATTTGGCAGTTTGATTTTTTGTTATTCTTGTTGGAATAACTGTTTTTTTGCCGGTTTTTGACTGTTCAAGTTCATTATTTTGAGCTTCAACCTCAATTTCTTTCTTTTCAATTAAAACTTCTTGTAAATAGTCCATTTTTAGACGATTCGCTATTTCTTCCAATGGTAATGTATTAATTTTGCCGGACTCTTTACTAGATTCCCATTCTTGCCATAAAACAGTAATATCTACACCGGCTTTTTTACTAGCTTTTTTAAGGGTTTCAGCTATATGGTCAACGGCTTCAATATATGGTTCATTAAAATGTATATTTTGAGCTAAATGCGTAAATAAGCTTGCGCCAGGAGCTGTAGTTCTAAGTATTTTATCATTAAAAAACGATTTTTTACTTTGTATCACGTTTTGATAATAACTGAAAACTTCTGCAACATTGTCTTCATTAATTTGTTCCAACAAAGTATGAGCTTTATTAACGTCGGGAACTCCTACAAGTAAATTATAATTCAATACATCATATAATTCTGACGCTAAAATATCACCACTCGTTTTATTGATAACATTTCTAGCTTTTTCTTCTCCTACACCCCAAACTTTAGCAAGCTGCTTAACGTCACCGTTGTATTGTTTTATAACCTTGACAAGGGAGCTTAATTCACTAGATGACAGTTCGTCATTATTATTCTTATCATATTTATCATAAACTTCCCAAATTGAAAAATTGATTGTACTCTGTTCAATTGGTTTTATCAAGTTTGTTGATAAATTTAGCGCTTGCATTGTTTTTGGGTTTATTTCAAAAGACATATATTACTCCTGTATTAATTATTTTTATTAATTACTACCAATTAGACATATTGGCTGTTGATCTATTTAGTTCAAAGAAATATGCTTGCGTTTCATAATAAGCTAGATCTATATAGTCATCAATATCCGGTGCCGGCCCGATACTTCCATTATCAATCCATTCTTGCATAGCATCAGCGTATGCCTCAGCATCACTTTCTTGTTGCCATAACAAATGTGTATAAAAATCTTGAGCTTCATAATCCGGTTCATACCAGTTTCCATATTGGTCATATCCACCACCTACAGCGGAATCGTATTGTTCCTCTAATGTTCTAAAAAACTCATTAGAAACACTAATCCAAGCTTTGTCTCCATACTCTTTATAATCTGAACCTGTACCACTGTAGTGAATACTTAACAAACCTGAATTCAAAGCATCGTATAGTTCTGTTAATGAACTTAATGAACTTTCTGTACTAAAACCCAGCATTTTTAATGCGACAAGTCCTTGCCTGTTACAAGTTTTATTAGCTAATTCTAATATTTTATTAAAATATTTTTCTTGCTGGTCTTCATTGTATTCTTTATCGGTCACATACAATCCTGTATCCGCATTGAATACAAGTGGTTGTTGTAAAAATTTAGGCAGTTCTATTTGATCCGGCAATGGGGTTGCGGCTACTGCGCCAGGTAATTGGGCTTGACTTGCAAGAAGGTTTGCCCTAATCGCAGCAGCAATTTGTGATTCTATTGCTCCTGTCATGAAATGTTTGAGACTATAAGGAATGTTAGAAGCATTGTTTATCTCCTGTTTTAATGCGCTAAACTCTTTTGCTGTGGCGTTTTTGCCATCTTTCCCAGAACTTGTTATATTCATATTCATGTTTCCTGCGGAATCAGTTTCTATCGTGATATTTACTCTAGTATCACCGACTGTTGCTTTTAAACTTGCATTACATGTTATACACCCATTATGAATACCGCTTTCTGTATTTATTGCTGCTGACATTGATTCTTCCATCTCAAAATGTAATGATACGTTTTGAGTTACATTGCTATCATAAATACCTGTATCTTGACGATATGCTGACTTCATCGTTTTTTCAACATCTTCCGCTAAATCTTCGATAGTATCAACGTTTTCTGCTGATACATAATTTTGGCAAGTTTGTTTATAGAGTTCCACAACTTCTGCAGGAGAACTGTTATTATTTGCACAGTTATTCAAAGAATCATTCAAAAAATCTTGTACATGCGGAGGTATATCATTCATTAAATCTTGATATTCTTCTTTTGCCAAAACTGTATCCAGTTTTTTCTCAACATTAGTTCTATTATCCGGCTCGTTTTGTGGAGGGTCAACCTCCTCTGTATCAGGAGTGATTTCGTTTTCTTCTTCGTTGAAGTTTTCAATCCAGTCTGCAAGTTTTAAAAGTAATTCTTGAGCAGTTAATTGGCAATTAGCTTTTAGAAAACTATTAATCGTTCTATCGTTTAATCTTTCAAGTGCCAATAAAACTTGTTTTGCAACTTCTTCACTAGCACCGTAACTGCAGAATTCTTTTACAACAGCCTTAACTCCGAATTTTTTTGCTAATTCTTGAAGGATCTTGTCTGTAGAAAAATACTTGGTTTTCTTATTACCCCATAGCTTCCAGTCAGCAACTGTCATTGTTTTGTTAACTATTTTTAAAGCAAGAGGTATGGCTGTCTCTGGAGAAGTAAAAGCTCCTGTTTCTATACCTTGGGTAATAAGACAGCTTACTTGAGCAGCTATTAAAGCTTTTCTAGTAAATTTAGCTCCATCAGAAATTCTATTACCTATTGCTGCTCCAGCTTTTGCTCCTTCCCAAGCCCCAAGGGCAACAAAAGTTCCTCCGCTTGCAGTCGCAGATGAAATTCCTCCGACTGCTGCTCCAATACCTGTGCAAATAGGACCTACCCAAATCTGAACTGTAGCAGCTATATTTTGGAGTTTATCTAAATCATTATAAAGTTTTTCGTAGTCTTTAGTTCCATCTTCTTTTTGATAACGATTAAATAAACCTTTAAGCGGGTTGCCAAAATTTGCCATATAATAACTTTCAGGCATTAAATTGACAGTACCACCCTTCTGGGTTATTCCAACTTCTGACGAATCTGTTCTTTTGGCATTTGATTTAGCTTCTGCTATATTTTCAGTAAAGGTTATTGTCGCAGGAATTGTATCAGAACCAACATCATCTATTGAAACACTGAATTTTCCACCAAAAATATCAGCGAAGGAATAGTTCATCAAGTGGATTTGTACTTGAGCTTTTAATCTTACGTTATCTGTACCAGAGATTTTAAATAATAAATTATTAAAGATAATATTACCAATAATGTCTGCTTGGCGACTTGGAGCATTTATACCTAATGACTCAGCAACCATTTTGTTAAAATTATCAATAGTTAAAGCTTCATTAGAAAAAGGAAGTTTTTTTGCAAGGTCTTCTTGAAGTTTTGTTAAACTTTCTTCATTAGCTAAAATCTCAGTAACATCATCTAAGGCAATTTTGCTGTAACTAAATTCAACCTCGCCAAGAATTTCTTCTGATTTAGAATAAACTTGCCATTCTTCTATGTTGTTATCTAAACAATATTTTAATCCCAGTACGATTTCATCATCATACATATCCAAGTCTAGAGCCAACATTTTATCAATTAATTCTTTATGTTCTTCAATATCGGCATCACCTAATACTGCTTTTATCTGGGTATTTAGATAAGTTCCTTCCGTATAACATCTTTGTGTTCTTTCCTTAAGTTTAACTTCATTTTCAACAAATTCTGCAATTGATTCTACGTCTATGTTTTTTGATTTAAGCTCAAATATTCCACATTCATCTTCTGTTCCCACTATATTTTTAGTAACTTCTGCATACATATTGTCCCAATTTTCACCAAAAGTTTCTCCATATTGTGCTTTTAAATATGAACCTAAATCATTTACTGTGTTATACAAATTATCTAAAGTTTCTTTTCTTGAAGAAATAGCAAGTTCGATTGTTTTTATAACTTTTTCTGCATCAAAATTGTTAATAAATTCTGCAAAATCATTGTTGTATAAATCCATAATAAAGGCAGAGATACTGCCATTATATGGTGCCAAAATACTGGCTTCATATTTATCACTAAGTTCAACTATAGCTGAGGTTATTACCTCGCTAAATCTATAGTCATCTAGCATAAAAGCAATTTTATCCTTTGTTTCTAAGCTCTTAAAAAAATCTGAGACTGGGATCTCATACTTCATCCGACCAGATTGGAACGAAGTAGTTTCGTATAATGTTTCTTCGTATTTTTCAAAAATTATCTCTAAAGAACTGCTTTTAATCTTATTCACCAAGATATTCAATTGTTCAATGTTTGAAGAATAATCTGTTTCAGAAGTATTTAACATATTTTTGTATTCAAGCTTATTATATGTCTTTAGCGTAGAATTATATGAATCAAAAAATTCTTTAATAGTTGCTGCTTTAAGATTGTTTTGTTCATAAAATTCAACACTGGTTTTGAAGGAATTTACTAAATCATTGATTATAGCTAATGTTTCTTCATTGCTAAAACCTTTAGATTTATCTTTTAGCTCGGAAGCCAATTGTTCTTTTAAAGTATCTGTAAAAATAGAGTTAAAATTGTCAGAAGAAACCGTTGTAACAACCTCATCCGACCCTTTAGCAGCAGCTTCTTTATTACAGCTGATTGTATAGGATTTTCCTTCATATTCAAACGAATATGTGTACAAATTATTCGATGTTGTATAAGTTACT
>JAFQNY010000001.1 GCA_017395765.1 bacterium | reverse complement strand
TTTGAATTTAAAATTTAGTAATTTTGAAATTGCAATTTGATTAAACAATCGAAGTAAGACAATTCAAAGTAATTGCTTTGACGTGGGAACGCTGAAAAGAAGTTGATAATCGTTAAATTGTAGGGTTTATAGTGGACAATTGAGAGAGAATTAGTATGTTTTTGACACACGGAACAAAAAAAATTAAACATAAAACAATATGGTTTCTTGCTGATTTAAACAATTTTACAGAAAGAAAACTGTATATTTTTGAATTTATTGACCAAAAAGTAAAGATAATTACAGTATTGGTTGAAAAAGATAAGCTGACCGGTGAAGTTTTTTCACAAAGAAATAAAGGTCAAAAAGCAAACGATATTATTGAACGCGAACGAATCAGAATTTTATTCACTTCTGACGATATAAAAGTTCAAAAAGGAAAACCTTATGGTTGGATTTATGGCGAAAATAAAGAAATTCACAACAGAAAAGGACAAGTTGTTGCCATAAAAGTAAAAGCGTGTGATTTTTACGGACAAAAAGAAACGATTAAATGTGTTGATGTAGCACTCTAATCACTGCTGATTTCTTATTGTTCACTACAAGGGGGCTGTTATCCCCCTTGAACCCTAATCTTTTTAAACTCCTCAATCCCTAAACAAAAGTAAGAAGGTGAAATTTTCACCTTCTTTTCATTGAAAGGTATGCTGTTATGACACAAGAATTGCCAAAATTAACACCAAAGCAACAAACGTTTGTTCTGCATTACACCATAAATGGTGGTAATGCAACAGAAGCATATCGTCAAGCATACGATTGTTCCAAAATGCAAGACAATTCAATAACAGTTGAAGCAAGTAAATTACTGAAAAACCCTAATATAACCCTATGGCTAAAACAAGCCAACATCAATAAGCAAGAGGTTTTTGAAGAAGAATTGAAATATTCAGTAGTTGATTGCTTTGAAGAATTAGCAGAAGTTCAAAAAAGAGCAAAAAAAGATAAAGGCAATTATTCACAGGAAATAAAAGCAATTGAATTAAAAGGTAAATTAGCAGGACATTTCGTTGATAAACACGAACATAAATGTAATGGACTTGCAGATGTCCTTGACCAATTAAAATAAGGTGCTTATGACAAACGCTATTGACATTCAAAAATTACAAAAACTAAAAGACGATTTACCATATTTCGCAAGAAATTTTCTGAAAATAAAAACAAAAAACGAAGGCCTTATTCTTTTTAATATGTCGAACATACAACTTGATGCACACTTCCGGATTCAAGAACGCAAAAAACAAGGAAAACCGTGCAAGATTGTTTTTCTTAAATCAAGACAGGTTGGTATGTCCACTTATACAGAATCAAGATTTATTTCAAATATTCTTTTCAGAAAAGCAAAAAACGCGTTCGTGCTTGCTGACAAATCAGATTCAGCGAAGAACATTTTTGCAATGACAAAGCGATATTATGAACATCTTCCGGAAGCGTTAAAGATTCCATTAAAAGCAGATTCAACAGAACAGCTTGTGTTTGAAACAGATTCTTCTTTCAGAGTTGGAACAGCAGGAAGTAAATCAGTTGGTCGTTCAATGACTATTAACTATTTTCACGGTTCGGAAGTTGCATTTTGGGCAAACGCGAACGATATTGTTTCCGGTATGTTACAAACAATTCCGGACAACTTGGAATCAGAATTGATTCTTGAATCAACAGCAAACGGAACGTCCGGCGAAGGTGCATATTTCTACAATATGGTTCAATCCGGTTTAGATAAAAACTCCGACTTTATGACCTTGTTTTATGCTTGGTATCAACAAAATGAATACAGAAGGCCAGTGCCGGAAGGATTCGTTCTTGATGAAGAAGAAAAAGAACTTCAAGTTTTATACAATCTTGACCTTGAACAATTAGCTTGGCGTAGAGCAAAACTGTTATCAGATTTCAAAGGTCGTGAGCATCTATTCAAACAAGAATATCCTGCAACGATTCAAGAAGCGTTCATCACAACTTCAAACGCATTGATTCCATTGAACTATATTGAAATGTCAAAAAAGAATTTCGGAATCAACGGTGAAGGTATGCCGGTCATAATCGGAATTGACCCTGCAAGAAGTTCAGACAGAACAATTATCACTATAAGACAAGGCCGTGTTGTTCAGAAGTTTTATAAGTTTGAAAAAATGGATAACGTCAGACTTGCCGGTATAGTTATGAGATTGATTCAATCAATTAAACCTGCAAGAGTTTTTATCGACTACGGACACGGAACAGGCGTTTATGACATTCTGATTTCACAAGGAATTTCAATTATTGAACTCGTGCAATTCGGTTCAGGTGCTTATGACAACAAAAAGTATATGAACAGACGTGCTGAAATGTATGACAAAATGCGTTCTTGGTATATGCAAGAAGGTGGAGTTTACATCAAAGACCACGAATTTATTGAAGAATTTGTAAGAGATATTTCAATAATTCCGGATTTAAAAGTTTCGGATTCTACCGGAAGATTCGCGTTAGAGAAAAAAGAAAAGATTGTTCAAGGAACAGAAATCAATTCAACTGACTTTGCAGATTCTCTTGCACTAACTTTCGCAAGTCCGGTTGCTTATACTCCGTCAGAGTTCGGATATGAAGCAAATCAAATTCAAACAGTGAATAGAAATTGGCAACAAAGGTTGTAGGAAGGAGTTAAAACAATGTTTCCATTATTAGCGTTGGCTGCACTGACAGCGTTCGGTGCTTACAATTACGGCAAAAACAAACAAATGAAAAAACAGTTAAGTGCATCACAAAACACTACAAACACAACAAACACAGAATCAGACACAGCAAAAAACGTGAACACTTACAACTATTATACAAATGAATCCGAAAACGGAAATACTTTGTTCGGTTCTGAAAAGAAAACAAAAAGAACGTTATTCGGCAACAGCACTTCTGCTGTTTAAAACAGAATGTCTTAACGCACACC
>JAFQNY010000175.1 GCA_017395765.1 bacterium | reverse complement strand
TCCGGCGTTTTTGGTTCTTATTAATGGTACAGAACTTGTGACCAACCTTAATTTCAATGTTTTATTTGGCACAATTCCTTTAAAATTATCGCCGTTATCTGCTATATTTGTCATAATTATATCAATAATGAGCAGTTTGGTTGTTATATATTCTAACGGATATTTAAAACCCTATGTTGAAAAAAGAAAAAGCATTTCTTCGCACTGCTTTTTTCTAATGTTATTAATAGCATCTATGCTATCCGTTGTTATTACTAAACACGGCTTATTTTTCCTTTTTGTATGGGAAATAATGTCATTATCTTCATTTTTCTTGGTAATATTTGAAGGCGAAAATAAAGTAGTTTTAAAAGCCGGTATTAAATATTTAATTTATATGCACTTATCTGTACTATTTTTAATAGCAATGTTTGCACTATTAACAAATACAACACACTCCTTCTTGTTCAGTGACTATGGTAATGCATTGGCAAATGACCCGCAACTTGCGAACATAGTATTTATACTTGGATTTATTGGGTTTGGAATCAAAGCAGGGTTTATTCCTTTTCATAACTGGCTACCAACAGCGCATCCGGCTGCGCCTAGCCATGTTTCGGCTCTCATGTCCGGAGTTATGATAAAAACAGGCTTGTTTGGAATTTTAGAAATATTATTGTTAATCAAAAAACCGGCTCCTGAGTTAGCATATATTGTATTAATAGTATCTCTAATGACTGCTATATACGGGATTTTATACGCTATAACACAGGAAGATATAAAAAAAATATTAGCTTGCAGTAGTATTGAAAATATCGGGATTATTGGTATTGGAATAGCAATTGCAATGTTTGGAATAATTGCGAATAATCATCTTGTTACTACTATTGCTTTTGCTGGGTCGTTTCTACATATTATAAATCACTCCTTATTTAAAGTTATGATGTTTATGACAGCAGGGAATGTTTACCATAAAACACATACCAGAAACATTGAAAATTTAGGTGGGTTAATTAAAAAAATGCCATTTACTGCTGTAATAGCAACAATTGGAGCTGTTGCAATATGCGGATTGCCTGTTTTAAATGGCTTTATAAGCGAAGTACTTATCTATGCGTCAATGTTACTGGATTTACAAGCTTCAAATATTAATTTATTTGTAACAAAATTATTGAGCTTAGGTTGTTTAGCCTTTGTTGGCAGTATTGCTATTTTGTGTTTCTCAAGATTTGTAGGCATAGCTTTCCTTGGTGAGCCCAGAAGTTCTCATTCTATGAATGTAAAAAATGATGTTTCAAGCATAATGTTAATACCTTCATTTATCATCTCTGCTTGTATTTTCTTCGTTGGGTTGTTCCCTCAATATGTATTAGGTTACGTTCTGTGTCCTGCATCTTTATACATTCAAAATGACAAGACAATCGATTTGTTTAAATCTATAACTACATTTGCAGCTACCATAAGTCAGGTTTTATTAATTTTGCTTGCAATAATATTTGTTATATTTGTTTTAAGATTCATATTTAAAAATCATTCAAGAACTCACGAAACTTGGGGATGTGGCTATGACAAACCTAGCGCAAGTATCCAATACACTGCCTCATCATATGCTAACCCTTTAATTACAATGATTAAACACTTATTTAAAAGGGTTTCTCATGTAAAAAAACCTAAAGAGTTGTTTCCAAAAGAGGCATATTATGAGCAAGAAATTGAAGATATTGAAGAGGCTTATATAGTAAATCCGTTAATAAAACTTGACGAAAAGTTTCTTACAAAGTTTGAAAGAATTCAGAACGGAAATATTCAACAATACATTTTATTTGGGCTAATATTTCTTGTACTGGCAATATTCGGAGTTATATATATAGGCTAAGGGGTATATAAATGTTTAATATGGTTTTAGATATTATAATAATGTTAATTGCTCCGTTTCTTATGTTGGGCATTATAAAAAAAACAAAAGCATTTCTGTCCGGCAGAAAAGGTGTTAAATTAATTCAACCGTTTTTTGATTTTATAAAGTTATTAAAAAAAGATTGTGTATATAGTAGTACAACATCATGGATATTTAAAGCTTATCCGATTGTTTACTTGGCAACAGTAGTGTTTGCGGCACTAATAGTTCCGTATTCTGTTGGCAAACCTATTTTAGAGATACCATTTACATTTATATTTTTTGCTTATATTTTATCATTTGGAAAATTCTTTTCATTACTTGCAGCACTTGATACGGGTAGCAGTTTTGAAGGTATGGGAGCGTCAAGAGAAGCTTGTTTCTCTACAATTATAGAACCTGCTTTCTTTGTAATGATGGGCTCTATTGCAGTTTTAAGTAATAATTATACTTTTGACAGTATAAAACTTATATTTAATAATTCCGGTATCTATGGATATATTATTGTAGCATTGTCAGTGTTGACCTTATTTATTATGATGCTGATTGAATCTTGCAGAGTTCCTGTTGATGACCCGACTACTCATTTAGAGTTAACTATGATTCATGAAGTAATGATATTAGATAATTCAGGTCCGGATTTAGCTTTTATTAATTGGGCATCAATGCTTAAAATTTATGTTTTTGAGGCTTTAATTGCAACATTTATACTTCCTGCCGGCATAAATAATTTTATCAGTACAATTTTATTTTTAACTATAATAACACTTATTTCAGTTTTAGTGGGAGTTATTGAATCTATAATGGCAAGATTTAGAATGACCCACGTTTTCGAGTTTATATTTATAATGACAATAACATCACTATTAATATTGGCATTAGTTACTTATAAGATATATGGGAATTAGGTAATAATATGGAAAATATATTTATAATACTACTAGGTTTATCAATGATATATTTAGCATCTACCAGTCGGTTATCAGCACACGTTAATATGTTAATAATCCAAGGATGGCTTCTTTTTGGCATTTGTTTTACTGCATTTGCAAAAGAACCTTGGTTTGAATTAAGTATCTTTACCAATAAAGAAGCATTAATAACAAATATACCGCATTTATGGGGGCTGTTATTTATTATTTTTGAAACATTAATAATTAAGGCTTATGTAATTCCGTGGTTTTTAAAAAGAATTATAAAGAAAACTAATGCTCACCGTGACACTGATGCTAATATCCCACATTTTTACTGTTTAGTAATTTCTAGCATACTTCTCTTTGCAGGTTTTTTAACTGCCAATATTTCAGCGGAGGAATTTAAGCTTGTTGACCCTATGTATTTTGGTATTTCACTATCAATTATTATAATAAGTTTATGGCTTGTTACGATAAAGCATAAAATATTATCTAATGTAATTGCTTTTATAACAATGGAAAACGGTATTTTCCTTTTATCATTGTCCGTTGCTAAAGAAATGCCAATTATAGTTAACCTAGGAGTATTATTAGATTTATTTATTGCAGTATTTATATTAGGGATTTTGGTTCGTGAAATTAATGATGAATTCAAAGACCTTGAAGTTACAAATTTATCAGAATTAAAGGATTACGAATATAATGATTAATTTACTTTTATTATTTCCAATTATAGCTTGCATATTACTGTTTATTTTCAAAAAGAATTGCCTAAATAGTATTATGATAAATACTTATGCCGTATTACACTTGTTAATATCAGTAACAGCGTGTTTTGGCATTGATTTACTCCCTTTTTGGCGTTCTTACCCGCTTTTTGTAATTAATAACAACAATATCATATTTTTATTAATTTTATCAGTCGTATTTTTAGCTGTAGCTATATACAATAGCGGTTATATTAAAACAGAACAAGAATCTTCAAGAAAAATCAGACATTACTCGTATATGATTCTTTTGTTTGTAATGTCTATGTCAGGAGCGATTCTAAGTATGAACTTAGGGCTAACTTGGGTATTTATTGAAGGAACAACTCTTGCCAGTGCTTATTTAATTTATTTTCACAAAACAAAACATTCTGTTGAAGCAGCTTGGAAATATGTTTTTATTTGCTCAATAGGGATTGCTTTGGCGTTTGTCGGAATAATCCTTTTATCAATAGCGACAGGTAGTGTAAATTCTTTATATTATTCGGATTTAATTTCTAATGCTAAGACTTTTAATCCATTTTGGCTTAAACTTTCATATGTATTTATATTATTTGGTATAGGGACAAAAATGGGACTTGCGCCGGTTCATTTTTGGTTGCCAGATGCTCATTCAGAAGCTCCTTCTCCAATCAGTGCTTTATTATCAGCTACTTTATTAAATTCAGCCTTTTTAATGATATTAAATATATTTAATATTATGGTTACCGCAAACTGTGATAGTTACGCCAGATTGATGATGTTAACAATGGGATTCTTATCTTTGTTTGTATCTGCTGTGTTTATTTATCACATAAATAACTATAAAAGGATGCTCGCATATTCCTCTATAGAAAATATGGGAATACTAATTATAGCAATAGCTTTAGGCGGAACTGCTACACTGGCTGCTTTTATCCATTTAATAGGTCATTCGATTTATAAAGCTATATTTTTCCTTACTTCTGGAAATGTCTTAAAATTATATTCAACAAAAAAAATTAAATCTGTTTCAGGTCTTTTAAAAACCGATAAAAAGACCGGATGGTTATGGTTATTATCATTGATAGGAATCACTGCAATTCCGCCTTCTGTTTTATTTATAAGTGAATTTATGATAATCAGAGAGTTTTTAACTCAAAACAAAATTGCATTATGCATTATTTTTATCTTATTGCTTACAATTATTCTTTACGGTATATCAAAAGCTGTTTTAAAAATGTGTTATAGCGAAATATCAGAAGAAAAAACTGCTGAAATAAAAAATAATCTTATGCAAATGAATTGGAAATTTTACGTTCCGCAATTTGTTTTGTTAATTTTAATAACATATTTAACAATATTTCTGTCAAACGATATAGCAAATTTTTTGCTAAGGACATTTACTACATTATCATAGAGGATATTTTATGAATTGGATAATTACAAAAAATAATAATAAAATTAATTCAAATGATATACCTACAATTTCAATTGAGGAAATAAAAACTGATTTTGAAAGCTTTAAAATGCGTTTAGTAGGCTTTTTCGGCAAGCAAGAGTTTAGTAATGTCAGGTTATATGTAATCCTAGCTGATGATAAAACAGGGCATTTTTATGTAACATCATCCTTATTTTTACCTGAAATTAAAAGTTATGACTCTTTTACTCAAAAATTTCCGGCTTTTCATATTTTTGAAAGAGAATTTTATGAAGAATTTGGTATTGAACCGATTGGACACCCTTGGCTAAAACCTGTCAGAAAAAATCAAGGTAATTATCCTTTTTTTGTTATGAAAGGTGATGAAGTTCATCAAGTTGCTGTTGGGCCGATTCACGCTGGAGTCATAGAACCCGGTCATTTCAGATTTATGTGCCACGGTGAAAAAGTATATGATTTAGAAATTATGTTAGGATATCAAAACCGTGGTGTTGAGAGTTTAATAACAAAAACTCTATATAACAACAGATTAGCTGAATCTATCTGTGGTGACTCCGTAATTGCTTATAATATGGCATATTCACAATTAATGGAAGAACTCTCAGACACAAAAATTTCACAGAAAGCAGAAATCATAAGACGTATTGCTCTTGAAATGGAAAGAGTCGCTGTTCATATCGGTGATTTAGGAGCTATTGCAGGGGATATTGCTTACCAAATGGGAGCTTCAATATTTGGAGTTACAAGAACGCTGGTTATCAACACTATGTTAGAAATTTCCGGCAGCAGATTTGGCAGAGGATTAATTAATGTTGGCGGTGTTAATTTTGACATAGATAAAAACTTGTCAGGCAAAATTGTTACGGTTTTAGATGACGTTGCAAAGACTGTTGACAGAACAACCGGTGTTATGCTTAAAGCTCCTACCGTAATTTCAAGATTAGAAAGAACCGGTGTAGTCAGCAGAGAGAATGCTCAAGCATTGGGTGCTGTAGGGATGGCTGCAAGAGCTTCCGGTGTTGATTTAGATTCTCGGTTTGATTTCAATGACAGATTTTATACATCATTAAATGTTGTAAAACCGTTTAAAGCAACAGGCGACGTTCATTCAAGATTTAAACTCAGATATAAAGAAGTTAAACAGTCAATTAAAATTATAAAAAAATTATTAAAGCTTTTAGAAGATTATAAAAATGAACAAATTTACACAGCGCCAAACAGAGTTTTATCCTCAAATTCTTTTGTAATTTCGGTTACTGAAAGTTGGCGAGGTGAAATCGTTCATGTCGGTATAACCGGTGCAAACGGGGAACTTATCAGATACAAAATAAAAGATCCGTCTTT
>JAFQNY010000174.1 GCA_017395765.1 bacterium | reverse complement strand
TCAATATCGGATAACTTATTACAAGCAATATCTGAAATATTAGATTTCCCTATAAGTTATTTTTATTTAGAGGGTAATATGATTGATGTAAAACTTTCATTATTTAGGAAACGACAGAAATTATCAAAAAAAATACAATCGCATATATTAGGAATTATAAATGTAATTGCTGATGCATGTAAAAATTTAGCTGATGATACAAGAAGCATGAATATTAATGTACCTTTTTTTTCTTTAGAGAAATATAAAAAACCTGAAGAAATAGCACGTGCTTTAAGAATGTATTGGAATGTTCCACAAGGTCCAGTAGAAAATTTAACAAATTTACTGGAAGATAATGGTATTATAATAAATTTTATAAACGTTGATGATGATAAATTTGATGGATATTCATATACTGACAACAATTTACATGTTATTGTTATAAATGCATCACTTCCTGGGGATAGACTACGATATACTCTTGCCCATGAGTTAGGACATTCAATAATGAGAAATGAATATTTACCATATAAAGAAGCCGAAGATACTGCTAATGCCTTTGCATCTGAATTTTTAATGCCAGAACATATTATAAAGCCAAGTTTGAGAAACATTAATTATGAAAAAGCATATTATTTAAAGTCCTATTGGAAAGTTTCAATAGCTTCTTTATTCAGAAGAGCAAAAGATTTGGGTGTTATTAACAAAAATCGTTATGTAGCTTTAAATTGCTATATGAGTCAATTGGGTTATAGAAAAACTGAACCAAATCCTATAATGAAAGAATATCCATCTTTATTTAAAGAAATATTATTGAGTTATCAGGAAGATGATAATTATACTTTTGAAGAAATTGCTAACAAAGCTTGCTTATCTAAAAAAGTATTACTTAATATATCTAATTTTAATTTAGGAAGATTAACTTTAATTAGTAATATATAGAATGGAATAAATATGAATCAAAAAGAAAGAATAAAAGAATACCAGAAAAATCTTATAAAAAAATGGTTTTACGAAAATTATGAAGACCCTGCAGAGAGCTGTCCACATGATGATGGAGAATATATTTATATATATGGCGGTCCATATAGTGCTGATGACATAATACATGATGAATTTGATGGAGTATTCCCTAAAACGCCTATTAATGAGGTAATAGAAGAATTAAATGGCGAATGTATTGACTGGTCTGCCATACCAAAAGACGATTGGTATAATAATGAATATATTAGCCCATATCAAAATTATAAAGACCAGTTAGAACAAATAAAAGAAATATTAAATATACAAGTTCAAAATGAAACCGAAAATGCTTTTTATAAAATGATTTATGCAAGTATTATTACTTTATTAGAAACATATTTACATGATACATTTGTAAAAAAAGTGTATATAGGTAATTTTATGGATACCTTTCTTAATAAAAACACGGATATTCTTAATAGAAAATATACTTTATGTGAAATATATAAACAGTATAATTTAATTAATGAGGAAGTACAAAATTATCTTTCAGATATACTATGGCATAATTTATCAAAAATAAATATGTTGTATAAAAGTACATTTGATGTTTCTCTTCCTTCTTTTGGTAATCTAATTAAAGCAATAAACAGAAGACATGATATTGTTCATCGCAATGGGAAAGATAAGCACGATATAGAATACTTTACATATAAAAAGGATGTTGTGGAATTAATTAATATTGTTGATAATTTTATTAATGAACTTGAAAAAAAATTTGAAAATAAGGAAAAGAATTTGGATGAATTAGCAGAATTATTAGATGGTATTTAACAACACATTTCACTACACATGAATTTAACAAATTATAATCAAACTAGTGAAACGAAATGAAATTTTATAAAAAGAAGTGACAAATCGTGGTAAATCGTGAAAATTCATCACGGGTAGTGTATAGTGAGATAGTCCTCATAACCCGAAGGTCGTTGGTTCAAATCCAGCACCCGCAACCAATTAAAAAAAAGAGACCAAAAGGTCTCTTTTTTACTGCATTATGTTAATTTGCGTAAGCAAATGGAATGAACGGCTGCGAAGCTTATTTTAATGAGTGGTTTGGTCGGAAGCAAAAAGTAAAAATGTCATCCTGAATTTATTTCAGGATCTTTCTAAAATGTAGTAAACACGCCATATTGGTAAGATGCTGAAACGAGTTCAGCATGACATTATAGTTTGTAGGTCAGGCATAGCCTGACAATAAATTTAATGTCAAGCATTGCTTGACCTACATTTAAAATCATCATACCCACTTTCTTCTCAAATATAAACGCTTTTATGCTATAATGCTCTTGAGGTAAGTTTTATGTATCAAAACAGATTACACGAAATTGATGAATTAAAAGCAAAAATTGATAGTTATAGACCATTATCTGAAGATATTGTCAAACAAATTCAAGAATATTATAAAATTAGTCTTACATATTCATCAAATGCCTTAGAGGGTAATACTTTAGACTTGGCTGAAACAAAGGTTGTTATAGAAGATGGTTTAACCATAAATGGCAAGCCGATGAAAGACCATCTAGAAACCTTAGGTCACGCTTTAGCTTTTAATGAATTATTAGAACTTGCAAAATCTAATACTATTACAGAAGAAAATATCAAAAATTTACATAAAATATTTTATGCAAAGATTGATTCTGACAATGCCGGTAATTATAGACAAAAACCTGTTATTGTAACCGGAGCGGATGTTGATTTTCCTTTACCCAAAGAATTAAATGACAAAATGCAAGAGTTTATTTCAAAGTTACCTCAATTAAAACAAGATTTGCACACTGTAGAATATGCAGCAATGGTACATGCTTTATTTGTTAATATACACCCATTTATTGACGGTAATGGCCGAGTTGCACGATTAATTATGAACTTGGCTTTATTACAAAATGGGTACAATATAACTATTATTCCGCCTGTAGTACGAGCAGATTATATAAGAGCATTGCAAGATTCTAATCATAATAATTACCAGCCATTTGTTAACTTTGTATCAGAGATGGTCTTAGAAGCTCAAAAAGAATATTTAAGAATTATTGAAAGACTGAGTTAATTATCAACTCCACTATTCTTTTTTTCTCAAATCAAGCGTATAAATAAAGAGTTCGTGAGGTTGAAGGGGCATAAAAATATAGGATTGCATTACTATGTCATCGGGATAAATAATAAGGTCGGCTTAAGTAAAGCTGATATATTTACCAGACAGCTTCTACATCCCACAAAAAGCCCGTAGAAAGACCCTTTTGGGAAATTTGAGAGAATTTTTATTTAATGTTATCCATTTTACCAATTTTTGTAATATAATAAACTCACTAGAGTTAGGAGTGGTGTATTATGAGAATAAACGAGGTTCGTAATAATCTGAATTATAATCAATCTTTTGGTGCGGTTAAATTCCACCCCGCTATTAAAGAATGGAATCCAAGAATATTAGAAACGGTTTTAGATTCCATTGCTATTAAACGAGCAATAGAGGAAAACGAGTCAAAAGGGATTGATACATTAATATATTATATAAATAAGAATAAATATAATGAATTTTCAAAAAAAATAAATGAATTTGGAGTTGTAAAACTAAAAGATTCAACAGACAATTTTAGCTGTCGCAGTGAAACATATAACAATCTTGAAGGAATTAACTTTGTTATAGATTTTATAAAAAGAAAAGATTCCGGAATTAATATCCCACAAAAGCTTGAAAAATTTAATAAATTTTTAGAACAAATTTGTAGGCAAGATTAAATAATAAATAAGGTCGGCTTTACTTAAGCCGACCTATTTATTATTTTTATCATTTTCATTTATAAAACACTTCATCATTTCCGATTCTTGTAATTCTATCACCATTATATAAAACCTCATTGTTTCCGACTCTCAATATCTTTCCGTTAGCTGAATATATTACATAGTCATTACCGATTTTAAGGATTTCATCATTTGTCATTTTGTATTCAACGGACTTATTTCCGATACGTTCGATTTTATCAGGGTTAAGAGAATTATAATAAACATAATTAGAACCAATGCGATAAATTTTGTTCTCAACATTCGGGAATTTATTCATTTCAACAGACGGTCTTCTTGAACGTGTCGCTTCGAATTTTATTTCATCCCAAACATTATTCCAAAACCCATCTGCAAAGGCCGGAAGAGAATTAATAAGTATTGATAATATAAAGAGTGTCGTTAGTTTTTTCATCTGAAATCATAATCTTTGAGTATCAAGCCCAAAACCAATGCAGGTATAATCCATATTGGAAAAGTTACAGCAATTAAGATTTTCTTAGGCAGTTCTTTTATAAAATCTTTTCTTTCTACATTTACTTCTGCCTGTCGTAAAGCCTTTGATAATTTAGCATTTTTTTGACCAAAATCAGATTTTTCATCTTTAACAACTTTTATTACTTTATCAATTTTGACATTATAATCAGGATTTTCAGTCTTACTGGAGTATTTTATAATCGAATCAATTTGTTTACCGGTATAACCTAAGTCTTCTTTCATATATTTATAGATTTCCAGAACACCTTTACAATATTTATCATCGTTTTCATAATAAGGAACAATTCCAGAATCTATAGCCTCTCTATATGATTCAGGAGCGTTTGGGTATTCAGCTTTTTCATATTCTCTACAAACCAATGCGTAAGTAAATACCTCTCTATCTTCTACTTTTATACTCGAGTCATTTAGTACAAGATTTAAAGCCTTTGAAATATAAGGGATGAGAAAGACATGGTCATTAATGTATCTCTGTATTTCATAATCGGTAAATCCATTTATAGTTTTTAATTTAGCCAAAGTTTCAATATCTTCATTGCTTACTTTGCGAAAATTCCAGCGTTTTATTTCTATGGATTCAATATTGTCGATATTAATCAATCCTATTTCATATAATTTTTTGATTGCATCTTCTGAGCCGGAACGGAACCATTTATTCGCATGTTGTTTTAAAATTTCATTAGGAGAATTTATCTTTTCAGCAATATCTATATCACAAGCACCACAGGCGATTAAAGTTTTAATATGAGTATCACTAAAATTTTTGCGTTTACATAATTCAATAAACTTATATGCTTCTTCTGCATAAGATTTTAAATCCCGCTCTTCGCATAATTTAGGAAAATAGCCTTTTTCTATCAACAAAAATGCATCCTCAGGTAATAAATCATTAATATTTTTTTCATTATGTGCAAGATATTTTTCTTTTAATAATCGTCTTGCCATAATTTCTTCTTTATCTTTCATTGGGATTTTTTTGTCATTCAAAACTTCTTGAACAATCTTTGTTGTTAAACACAATTCCGGTACAATTGTAAAAATATCTCCATTTTCATCTTGAACCCATTCCCAGTATTTATTTTTTATCAGCAGTTTACTTGCAGACAATACATCTTGCAAAACTTTTTCATCGTTATAATATTCCATAGCTTCTTCATCAATGAAACCAAATTGCATTATTCCTGTCTCCGCAACTTGATAAAGAATTTCCGGATAGTTTTCTTTTTCTTTTTTTAATGTTTCTTTTTTTATTTCTCCCAGAATTCTGAAAAACTTTTCTTCATCAGAAAGATTTTTCATATCCAAAACTTTTTTAATAATCTCTTCTGTATTGCAGCATCTTTCTGTATCAAAATTTAAAATTACCAAAGTTTCATCATTTAAGAATGATGGATAAATTCCTTTTTTAACAATTTTAGGGTTTTGTTTAAGAAGTTTTAAAGAATTTATAATATCTGTTTCTACATTAGAGTTATTATGATGTACGGCATTCATTTTTGCATAAATATAATAAATTTTATCTTCTTTAGGTATTGATTTATCATCAATTATAGATTCTATGTCTGAAAAGCTTATAGTTTGTGTGTCATTATAATAAACAGATCTGATGAAATACATAAAATTCTTTATATCTTTTTCCGAAAAATTGTTTTTTAGCATTAAATCATAGGCTTCAACAAGTAGGTTCATCATAACTTCGTTATCGCAAACATAATATGTGGAATCAAAATATTTAGGTATAATACCTTTTTCAAGTGCAATAAAATAAGATTCAGGACGTTTAGGAGCGTTTTTTAAATTCATCTTGGTTTTTAAAACTCCGTTTTTTCGTTGTAAATTATAAGCTCTTATTATTAAGGGTTCGTTTTCTGCATCTACACCATAATAACCTTTTATTGCTTGAGATAAGTCCATATTAAAAGTTGAGGCTTTGTAGTTTAGGTTAACAAAAGCGCTGTCATCAATCTTTTTTTCAGCAACCGTTTCAGGTTTAACGCTATACTTTACTCCGGCTTTGACTGCGGCTTTCGGATTATCAAAAATCTTTGTAATATCTTTTATAAAATCAGGATTCTTAATTTTAGTAGGCTTTAAATTTTGAATATCATCTTTTATTTTATACATCATAATTTCGCCGTCTGAATCAAGTAAAAATGCGGCATCTGAATCTTTGTAATAAATAAATGTAGTAGTTCTGGGAACATTAAAATTATCCCAGCCCAAAAACTCATGACAAATATAAGTATTGTTTTCATTTATGATAGGTACAAAACCTGTAATGTTTCGTTCTGAATCAAATTCTGCGGAATAAAAATAATTTTTACCCATGCCGGTATTCCAAACTATATAGTTATTGTTATACCAAGGTAATTCGACACGACCTTTTATTTCTTTTACTTCAACGTCAAAACTTGATACAACACCATTATTTTGAGAAGCCAAAAGTGAATTGATTTTAAGTTTATCAAAACTTTGGACAATACCTTCCAGATGTTGCCTATTTTTTTCTATATATTTATTAAGTTGTGAGCCTGCTTGTTTTTCCGTCATAGTATTCTCCGTTGTAGTTTGAGCTTGAGATATAAGTTCTGCTTGGTTAGTATTTTTTTCTGTTGTTGTGTCTGTCAAGACTTTGTTTTTTGTTGATTCTTGATTTTTAATCTGTCTTCCGTAAGAATCAAACATTATTTTTTCCGCATAAGCTGTATTTGTTATAAAAGTTGTTAATAAAAAGCTCGCAATTAATTTCTTTTTCATCTTCTGACTTTTCCTTGTTCTATCTTATTCCATAAGTTTTCATTATTTTTTGTGCTTCTTCTTTTAAATCTGAATAGTCATGGTCACTACTTAGAATCTCAGTTAGGTATTCTTTTGCAGTAGGAGAATCCACTCCGAATGCTTGAATAAAATAATTTATCTCTAATAGTCTTGTATAAAAATAATTATATTTAAGCACTTTTTCAAACTTTTTGGGCGAAGGATAAGAATTCATCAAACGATTAATCTCCAAAGGCCCGTATTTACATTCATAAACCATATTTCCGTCATAACCTATCACACCCCATTTACCATTATGTTTTATTTTATAAAACCCCTTTTGGGTCAAATCTTCAACATTTTGATAAATAGGTTCTGCAATGGTAACCCCGTCGTGTATTCTGACAATACCTTCTTTTTTATCTTGTTTTACAAAAACCACATTATTATCAGTGCTATAAATTCTTTGGTATTTAAAATCTGTTAATTTTCTGCCACAAACATCCATAACAGCCTTGTTTTGACCGTTACTAACAGTATAATAAGCATCTGAGTTCCAAAATCCACCTATTGTACCCTCATGTACAAGGGGTATAATTATTCTTCCGTTATAGTTTAAAACTCCACAACCCGAATCATTACAGACAGAATAAACACCGGTTCTAATGCTTGTTAAATGCTTGTAAATCGGTTCTTGAACTATAAATTCAGGGCTAGTGACATACCCATAAAGACCGTTTAGTTTTAATCTGCACGTATTACTATCTATTTCTTCAATTTTGTCATACTTAATCGGTAATAAAATAAAACCGTACTTGCTAATTATCCCATATTTATTAAAATATCTAACCACAATCATGCCGGCTTTGTTTTCAATATCTTCATATATTGGAGGGACAAGTTTTTTGGTTTCACTACGCAATCCCCATCCCTTATCATAGTATTTATAAATCATACCGTGAAGATTATCAGAAATTAGAGGAAAAGTCAGAGAATCCGTAGGTTTTCCTTTGGAATAAACCGGCAGTAATACCGTTATTATTAATATTAAAAATAGAATTATTGTTTTTTTCATATAACTTTTATTCACTTTATATTAAATCCTTTTTATTAATAATATCAATCTTCAACATTCGACAAATCTTCTATCTTAAATTCAGGTAATAATTCTGATTCCGATAACACAACTATTGACGGAATACGAGAAATTAAAAACCTATATAACGGTAATCTTATTTTAGACTGACAAATTACTACAGCTTGATGTCCCGTTTCTTGATGAGCCTTCATTAGATTTACCGCAATCTTTTCTAACAGTTCTTCTTTTTGATTTTCTGTTAAATAAAAAGCATTACTTTCTTCGCCAAATTCTAATGAATGTTCTAATGTTATTCTCCAATTTTGAGGTAATTTAATAGCATAAATCGTATTGTCATGCGAATGTTTTAAACAGATTTGTTGTGCCAAATCTTTTCTTAACATTTCTGACAATCTGTCAGCATCTGTATAAAATCTGGTATAATCATTTAATCTATCAAAAATTAAAGTCAAATCTTTAATAGATATTCCTTCTTTTATTAAGTTGACAAAAATTTTCCTTACATCTTCTGTCGAAATTCTTTCATAACAATCCATGACACTTCTTGCTGAAGCTAAATATTTTTTTATATCCGTTGTTGACAATATAGAATCTACATACTTTATCGTAAGCTCCTTAATATGAGTTGTTATAACATGAACCGGCTCATTAACCGTTATATCATCTTTTCCTGTAATATCTTCCTTTTCCAACCAATAACATTGAGTATTCCATATCGGATCAACTCCGACAATATGTTTTTCGGGGATTTCATAACCTTTTTCTTCCCACTCATCGGCTATAACCATATATTTATAAGGATAAACAAATCCTCCCGCAACTTTGTTTCCTCTTACAGAAATGCTATATTCATAAATATCTAACTCTGAAGAATCCATTATTCTGATATTTGGTATAACATAACCTAATGTATCTGTTAAATTTTGTCTTATCGCACAAACCTTAGCCAATAACGTACCGTTCAAATCCGGATCAACTATTTGCAAAAGACCTTGACCTATTTGCAAACACAAAACATCTACACCTAATCTTTCAAATTGTTTGTCAGGATTAACTAAATCACTAAGCCTATTTCTAATCGCTTCCATTTCATCAAGATGTTTTTGCATGTTAGCATCGACACAAGCATTAATAGTATTAATAATGCATTTTATTGTTATTAAAAGTAAAACAACATAAAACGCAAATTCAACCTTCGAAAAACTTATATTTTGCTGAGCTAAAAAAGCATCAATCTCAGGAGTAAAATACTTAAACCCTAAAAAAGTCATTAAAATTAG
>JAFQNY010000173.1 GCA_017395765.1 bacterium | reverse complement strand
TAGTATCCAGCAGACTCGCCAATTGTATCTACAGCTTCTACTTTAATATCAGTAATAAGTTCTGAGTAAGAAATTACAACGATAGTAGGTATATGACGTTCAAGCAATTGATACAATGGCAACCTGATTCTTGGTGAACACAATATAACGGGTTGCATACCAATATTTTGATGAGCTCGCATTAGGGTCATTGCAGTTGATTCAATCAAATCTTGAACTTGCATAGGATTTAATAAGAACATTGTACCGAGTTCAGTTCTTTGACAACTGTCATCAAGAATTTTTTCCCACTCAGGAGACAAGGTTAATGCATATAAAACCTTTTCTCTGTCAACATTACTCAAACAAATCTGACGCCCCAAAGCCGCTCTTAAACGCTCAGATAAAATATCAGGTTCCTTCGAAAATCTGGCATAATCGCATAAACGTTCAAAAACAAAGATAATATCTTTAATCGAAACTTTTTCTCTGATTAAATTAACAAAAATCTTTCTCAAATCAGATGTTGAAATGATCGCAGGGACTAAGTCGTTTACAAGAGTAGGATCTTGAGAACGTACAAGCTCCATTAACTTCAAGACATCGGTTTTTGTCATAACTTCATCAACATGTTTTCTTACACATTCTTGTAAATGAGTAACCAAAACGTCTGTTGCATCAACTGCCGTAACATTTTTAGCAGCTTTTGCATCTTCTTGAGAAATCCAGTAAGCTTGTGTTTGATAAGTAGGATCAACACCTACGATAGCATCTTCCGGAATTGTTTTCTTCACAGAATCCCACTGATCCGCTATTACCATGTATTTACCCGGATAAACATAGCCTGATGCCACAACATTGTTACGAATAGAAATAACATACTCGTTCGCCTCAAGCGCAGAAGAATCCATAATTCTGATATTTGGTAAGATATATCCTAATTCGTCAGTAACTCTTTGACGAAGTGCGGCAATCTTAGCAAGCAACTGACCTTCTTGATCCGGATCGGCAATTACAAGCAAACCTGCACCTACTTGAAGACTTAAAACGTCAACACCAAGTCTTTCATACATTTTATTTGGGTTAACCAAGTCTTGCATGTTTTGTCGAACACTTTCCAATTGACCTAATTGAGATTGAACATCTGCATTAACTAAAACAGAAAATCCTGCAATTGCCAAAACAATAGTAAATATTAAAAACGGTAAGAACGGCAATCCTGTTATCGGACAAGTTACCGTAATAAGTCCCAAAAACAAAGCTGCAAAAAATAATGAATACGGCTTTGCCATAATTTGGTTTGTTAAATCACCACCCAAAGAAGTATTGCCGGCAGAAGCACGAGTCATGACTATACCTGCTGCAATTGACATCAATAGTGATGGTAACTGAGAGGCAAGACCGTCACCGATTGTTAAAACAGTATATTTACTTACCGCATCGGCAATTGGCATTTGGTTAACAAGACAACCAATACACAAGCCTCCAATAATATTGATTAAAACAATGATAATACCGGCAATGGTATCCCCTTTTACGAATTTCATGGAACCGTCCATTGAACCGAACAAACTTGATTCACGTTGAAGGTCTTCACGTTTTTTTACGGCTTCTTCCGGAGAGATTAACCCTGCATTAAAGTCCGCGTCAATAGTCATTTGTTTACCGGGCATTGCATCCAATGCAAAACGAGCTGCAACTTCGGCTATACGTTCCGCACCTTTTGTGATTACCATGAACTGAACAACTGTAATAATTAAGAATATTACACCACCTACAATCATATTCCCGCCGGTTACGAAAGTTCCGAATGCATGGACAACTTCTCCGGCATCACCTTTTGCCAAAATCAACCTTGTTGACGCAATTGAAAGTACTAACCTAAACATTGTACCAATCAATATAATTGAAGGAAACGCTGCTAATTCCAAAGGTTTTTGCACATATAATGATATCATTAGAAGAACAATACCTAATGTTATATTCAAGCTTATAGAAAAATTTATAACCCAATTTGGCATTTCAATAATCAGAATTAACACTAAAGTCATTACAAATAGTGCTAAAAATATTTCTGATATCGGTTTATTTTGTCCTTCTGCCGCCATTATTTTTTCCTATAAATTAAGCCTCGTATATTAGCTACTTAAAGCTTTTTTAATGATTTCTATTTGCGTGT
>JAFQNY010000172.1 GCA_017395765.1 bacterium | reverse complement strand
TTTAAAAAAGATTTTGGAAGTAAAGCTATTTTTAAAATTTTTGAAGTCAAAACTTTAAAACCTGCTTCTTTGAATATTTTTCTATAGTTCATATAATCAATAACATTAAATCTTGAATTTCTTTTTAAATACCTGAAATAGCCTTTTTTGAAATGCCGTTGTATAAGATTTTCTAATTTTTCTTCAACATTTGTATAGCATTCAGGTAACATTCTATATACTTTAGGGTAAGTTATTGCAATTAATTTAATAGCATCATTTCTCCAAAAAGAAGCCTGCTTAAATTTACTACGTTTAAAGACTTGTTTTGGCTCCGCTCCATCCATTGAAGGCTCTACTATCCTTAAATTCTCGCATAAGCTTATGCGTTCTAAAATAAAACCATTTAAACCAATAAATTCTTTATCACAAGTAAACCATTTGGAAATAGCTGAATTCCATTCCTCGTCAGTTAAATCAAAAATAGTTTTTCTATAGTATATAGCACCTGCCCAAAGCCCAATGTTCATATTCTCAGAATTAAAGAAATCATTTGCATTATTAAACTCAGTCGTTTTATCTATACGTGCAAAATCTTGTAAATTGACTATATCCACACCTTGTTGTAAATATGGAAAAATTCGCTCCATTGAATACTCAGTCAACGAATTTGCATCTCCACAAGGATAATAATAATCATACTGTTTTTTTAAATATTTTCCTCGCATCATATCTAGCCATTTGCAATCTAAATGGATAAATTCACACAAACGAATGTAAAATAGGTTATCATGCTTTGATTGTAATTCAGTAATAATTTTTTCTGTATTATTGTCACCATTTGAATCAAAAACATATACGTCAAAATGGTATTTTTTATATAAGTCTAAACAAGCTGTTAAAGTATCTTTTATAGCTTCAGGTCTGCCATATGTTGGCATTAGCACAGCAGTTGTTATAGTATTTTTATTCAATTCCATATGGTTTACTCCTAGATTTCACTAATCAATTTTTTCATTTCTTCTACTGTTAACCAACGTTCATTATTTCCTGAATGATATTCAAAATCTGGTGCTACTTTTTTTGCATTCGGATAATCATATTTAATTCCTGAAAAACTCATTTGAGGCAATATAATATAAAAATCCTTAAACTCAATTGTATTTGGAGCGTCTTCTTTTGTAATCATTTGTTCGTGGATTTTTTCGCCTGGTCTTATACCAACTTCTTTTACTGTTAAGTGTGGTGCGATTGCCTCTGCAAGTTGTGGCATTCTCATTGAAGGAATCTTTTTAACATACAATTCACCACCTTGCATGTGTTCAATTGCTTCAAGCACCATTTCTACAGCTTGTTCAAGCTTTAGCCAAAAACGAGTCATTCTCATATCTGTAATCGGTAATTCTTTTGCGCCTTCTTCAACAAGTTTTTGGAAGAATGGGATTACAGAACCACGAGAGCCTGCAACATTACCATATCTAACAACTGCAAAACGTGTGTCTTTACCTCCACAATATGCATTACCTGCGATAAACAATTTATCAGAACATAATTTTGTTGCACCATATAAGTTTATAGGAGCACAAGCTTTATCAGTAGAAAGAGCTACGACTTTTTTAACCCCACAATCTATTGCGCAGTCAATAACATTTTGTGCACCATGAACATTTGTTTTAACAGCTTCAAATGGGTTATATTCGCAAGCCGGAACTTGTTTAAGTGCAGCAGCATGAACAACTATATCAACACCCTCAAAAGCTCTCATCATTCGTTCTTTGTCTCTTACATCACCAATAAAAAATCTTAGCTTATCTTCATAAGGCTTAAATTCTGGCATATTAGACATCATAAATTGCTTAAATTCATCTCTTGAATATATAATAATTTTCTTAACGTCCGGATATTTTCTTAATACGGTTTCAGTAAATTTTTTACCGAAGCTACCGGTTCCGCCTGTTAATAAAATAGTCTTGTTGTTCAACATAATATTTTCCTCTTTTTCATAATTCCACATGTAGCAAATTTTTTTGCCCTTTTCAGAATTTAATCTATATAATAAAAGCTATTCTCATTATATTTATAATATAAACACACCTCTAAAAAGTACTTTGTTAATTAATGTAACGCAGAATATTTAAGTTAAAGCATCAATCGTAAACTATTAAATTAAATTTTGGCATTGTAATAAAACCTTAGCCATTTAAACCTTTTTTCCCGACCGGAATATATTCAAATCCTATTTGGGCTAATCTTTCAGAATTATATTGATTTCTTCCGTCAAAAATTATCGGAGTTTTCAAAGAAACCTTAACCTCTTCCATATTAGGGCGACGAAATTCATTCCACTCTGTCAACAACAATAAAGCATCTGCATCTTTAACAGCTTCGTAAGAAGTATTAGAATAACAAATTTTATCCCCAAATATACGTTTTGCATTTTCAACCGCTTTAGGGTCATACGCTTTAATCTTCGCACCTTTTTCTAACAAAGAATTAATGATAGTAATAGCAGGAGCTTCACGCATATCATCCGTTTTAGGCTTAAATGCCAAACCCCAAACCGCAAAACATTTGCCTGTCAAATCATCACCGAATCTTCTCACAATTTTTTCAACAAACAATTTTCTTTGTACAAAATTCACCTTGTCGGCAGATTTTATGATACTCATATCAACACCGTACTCAGAGCCGGTTTTAATAAGAGCTTTAACATCTTTTGGGAAACAACCTCCGCCATAACCCAAGCCCGGAAATAAAAATTTATTCCCGATTTTTGAATCTGTAGAAATTCCTATTCTAACCATTTCAGCGTCAGCACCTACTTTTTCACAAAGATTAGCAATCTCGTTCATAAAAGAAATTTTAGTCGCCAAGAAAGAATTTGCTGCATATTTTGTCATTTCAGCAGATTTTACATCCATTACAACAATTTTATTTCCTGTTCTCAAAAACGGAGAATAAATTTCCTGCATAATAGCGGTAGCTTTATCGGAATTTGAACCTATTACAACTCTGTCAGGCATCAAGAAATCATCAACCGCATTACCTTGTTTCAAAAATTCGGGATTTGAAACAACATCAAAATTATGATTAGTATATCTTTTTATCATCTCAGTTACTTTATCAGCAGTTCCTACAGGAACGGTTGATTTATCAACAATAACTTTATAGCCGTTCATAGCCTTACCGATTTGTTCAGCAACTCCAAGTACATATTGTAAATCTGCAGAACCATCCTCGTCCTGTGGAGTTCCGACTGCAATAAAACAAACTTCTGATTCTTTAACTGCTGAGTCTAAATCTAATGAAAATTTCAAACGATTTTCTGCAACATTAGATTTAACTAATTCTTCCAGACCAGGTTCATAAATAGGGATAATACCTTGTTCAAGCTTATCCAATTTTTCTTTGTTATTATCAACACAAATAACAAAATTCCCCATATCAGCAAGACAAGTGCCTGCAACTAAACCTACATATCCTGTTCCGATTACTGTAATTTTCATTAGCTAATCCCTTTATTATAACTTATCAATGACCCGAAAACTCTTTCTAATTCTTATATTTTACAATCTATTTATTAAATTTATCAAATGTCGCATTCTTCGAAAGCATTGGCTTTGAATTCAAAAAATCTAAATAACGCCTTGTTACTTCATTCTTTAAAGCTTGTAACGAATATTCATTCGTATTTATATCTAGTATTAAATCAACGGATGGTGTATATTCAGAAAGCAATGTTAACGCTTTTTCATCTTTTAACTCAAAATAATTTAAGCATACAAATCCCGGAACTTTTCTGTAATGAAAACTTTGTAAGCTAGAAAAAGATAGTAAAGATACTGTAGCTACAAGATTGTTAATAACATAACATTCTAAAGGTAATTTAGTTTTTAAAATTTTAAAATTAGCGGTTTCTTTGTACTCACGATTATCCCTAGGGTGAGGTTTAAAATAAACAACAAAACCTTTATTTTGTAATTTTTCAATAATTTCTTCTTCTTTTTGAGCGAATTCAGATTCGGTATAACACTGTAAATCTCCCCAAGTACCACAAAAAATAATTATTTTATCTTCAGGAGCACAATCAATATTTAATGGATACATTTTTACACACTCGTCAGCAACTTGAATAAAATATTCAGATTTTAGATTTACAAATTTATTCTTTTCACTATCAGAAAACCCCCTATTATCAATTTTATCTAAATATGTTGGCATAATAAATTTTTGCACATTTTGGTAATGCCCTTTTGAAAATGTACCAAAAGCGGATTCTTCAATGTAACAACACGGTATACTTTTATAAAGAATGTTTACGATATTGATAAATTGAATAATATTTACTGCATATATTTCATCTATATCATACAATTTTAAATCAATTAAATCTTTAATAATCAAATCTTTGCTTTCACTCATAGTTTTAAAAGCTTTATCATT
>JAFQNY010000171.1 GCA_017395765.1 bacterium | reverse complement strand
GCAGAATATTTCCGTGATTTTTCAAAACAAGACGTATTATTATTTATTGATAATATTTTTAGATTTACTCAAGCAGGTTCAGAAGTATCTGCGCTTCTTGGACGTATGCCGTCAGCTGTAGGTTATCAGCCGACTCTTGCGACTGAAATGGGTGAATTACAAGAGCGTATTACATCAACTAAAGACGGTTCAATTACATCTGTTCAAGCGATTTATGTGCCTGCGGACGACTTAACAGACCCGGCTCCTGCGACAACATTCTCGCACTTGGATGCTTCTACAGTACTTTCAAGACAGATTGCGCAGTTAGGTATCTATCCGGCAGTTGACCCACTTGCTTCTAACTCCAGAGTTCTTGATCCAAATATTATTGGTGAAGAACACTATGAAGTTACAAGAAAAGTTCTTGAAATTCTTCAAAAATACAAAGAGTTACAAGATATTATTGCAATCTTGGGTATGGATGAATTGTCTGATGAAGATAAAGAAGTCGTAAACAGAGCAAGAAAAATTCAAAGATTCTTATCTCAACCGTTCTTTGTAGCTGAACAATTCTCTGGTATTTCTGGTAAATACGTAAAACTTGAAGATACAATAAGAGGCTTTAAAGAAATCATCGAAGGTAAACACGACGATCTTCCTGAACAAGCGTTCTATATGGTTGGTACAATTGAAGAAGCTGTTGAAAAAGCAAAAACATTACAATAAAAGTGACCAAGTCGTGAAGTGACCAAGTGACAAAGAAAATCACTTGATCACCTGATCACTTGATCACCTGATCACTTGGAGAATTTATGCAACTAAAAATAATAACACATGAAAGAATCGTTTTTGACGGTGAAGTTGATGAAATTGTTATTCAAACAAAAACCGGTCAGATGGGGATTTTGAAAGATCATATTCCTCTTACAACTGCGCTTGATATTGGTGTTACAAAGGTTAAGATTGCAGGTAAAGAGAAATTTTTTGCTACTATTGGCGGAGTATTTCAGTTTAAAGATAATGTCGCTACAATTTTAACAGATGTATGTGAAGACGGATGTGACATTGATGTTACTCGTGCAAATGATGCGAAATCTCGTGCAGAAGCTCGTTTGGCTGAAGCTGGAGCAAAAATTGATTCACAAAGAGCACAAGCTGCACTTGCTCGTTCGCTTGCAAGACTAAAAGCTGCGTTGAATAAGTAATTTATAAATCTTAAATTTAAAATTTTTAATAAACAAGGTCGGGTTAATATTGTTAACTCGACCTTGAAAATTTTCTTATTTTTTACAATAGAAATATAGGTTGGGTTTCAACCCAACAAAATAAATAATGACGGGTTAAAACCCGTCCTATAAATCTATCAACCAACTTTTATTTTAAGGCAAAATTAGATTTCAGAATTACTCAATAGTTATCTTAAAATCTAATATTTTAGCAATGATTTCTACTTCATCGTACCTTAATGTTCCTCTTGAGATTTTACTAGCAAGGCTTGATTGAGTATATTTTTGACCTGTATATTCTGACATTTTTTCAGCCAAAATTTTCACAGTTATTGCTCTTTTTACAAGCATTATCTTAACAATTTCTTTTGCTGACATATTTCACATTCTTTCTTTTATGACAGCATTGTAGCAATATTGACAAATATGTTGCAATATACTAAAATTATATTGCATATACGCTAAAGTTTTGGCTAATGTGCAAATTATATTTAATTTTTGTAAAGGTTAGATTAATATAATGGATAAAAATAGGAAATTAGTAATAGAGTACATTAAAAATAATTGTGAGAATTATAAAAACTTTTTTTATAATAGAGATATAAATAAACTTATGAAATATTCTATGAATATTTTAGAAAGAAAATTGCTAAATATTAATCATTTTTGTTATTTTTTGAATTATTGTATTACTTATGCACTAAAAAATCCGCATATATATTTAAGATTATCGAAGGGAAACCGTTACAATTATGATTTTTACCACAAATCTGTTATCAAGATTTATATGCATATTGATTCTATCTTTGGCGAAATTGATAAAATAAAAAAATACATTAATAAATAGTTAATATGTCAGATTAATAGATCCGACTTATATTTATTTACCCCCTTTTCCTTGACCTCAATCCCTGTTTGTCTTACCATGCAAGTGTGCAATGGCAATTTCAAATAAGGAGAAGAAAAAATGTCAAGAAAACCAATTATTGCAGGAAACTGGAAAATGAATTTACTTCAAGCTGACGCAAAAGCTTTATTTGAAGGTATTTCAAGTTTCGTTAAAGATTTTACAGCACAACAACTTCCTACAGTTGTAGTTGCTCCTGTTTTCACTTCACTTTCAGTTGTAAACGCTGTTAAATGTGATTGCGGATGCGGTGAAAACAAAATCAATATCGCAGCTCAAAACTGTCACTGGGAAAAATCAGGTGCTTATACAGGTGAATTATCAGTAGAAATGCTTGCTGATGCAGGTTGTTCTTATATTATTATCGGACACTCTGAAAGAAGACAATATTTCTCAGAAACTGATGAAATGATTAACAAAAAAGCTAAAGCTATCCTTGCTGGTGGCTTGATTCCTATTATTTGCTGTGGTGAAACTCTTGAACAAAGAGAAGCCGGTGTTACTGATGAACACATTGCAACTCAAATCAGAGCAGCGCTTAACGGTTTAAGTGAAGAAGAAGTTGCTAAATCAGTCATCGCTTACGAACCAATCTGGGCTATCGGAACAGGTAAAACTTGTGATAGCGTTGAAGCTAACAGAGTAATCGCTATGATTAGAAACGTTGTTAAACAAGTATCTTCTGAATCAGCAGGTGATGCAATCAGAATTCTTTACGGCGGTTCTGTAAAACCTTCAACAATCGAAGAGCAAATGTCTCAATCTGATATTGACGGAGCTTTGATTGGTGGAGCTAGCTTAACAGCTGAAAGCTTTAATGAAATTATTTCTAACACAATGAAAGTTAGTGTATAAAGAATAAAAAGAGGCGATGGGCAGTTGCCCATCGCCTCTTTTTTTGTTTAAAATTTATAATTCATATGATAAGCCTTTTTTTGGAATTACGTTATTAAGACGGATATTATCATAAACTGCGGTTAAGAATTCTTTATCGAATTTTCTTTCAAGATTTTTTCCCATATTTTCATCAGCTCTGGCAAAAGCGTTTAAGTCTAGATATGTTGTTTTAGTTCCGGAATTGATAAAAATTGAACCATAATTTTCTTGGTAAAACGGAAGTTTAACAAATTTTTCAGGAGCAACTTTTCTTGCTAATGTTATTTTAGGTAATTTATACATTTCCATATACTTAATTATCATTCCGCCATGTTTTTCAACTAAATTAATCAAAAATTCGTCTTCTGTTGCCAGATTTATTACAGGCTTGCTAATTGGTTTTCTGTTAAATACAGTGTGTTTGCCGGTTGATATGTTGATTGGATTTATATTCATCATTTTCTCCTTTTTATCATGTATAAAACAGCTAAAAATAAAATTTGCTATTTCTTTTAACAAAACTTTTTATTAATAAATCCGGAGTGATAATTTTTGTTTCATATATTTCTAAATTAATTGAGTCAGAAATGAAGTTGATTTTATCACCGTTAAAACAACTTAAACCGGTATTATCATTTAATATTTTAGGTGCAATGAATTGATAAATTTCATCAACTAAGCCCTCTTTTAAAAATGCTCCGCCTAAGTTTCCTCCGCATTCAACAAAAACAGAATAAATGCCTTGTTTATACAAATTCTTTAAAACATCTTCCAAATCTAATTTGTCATTTTTTAAAATAGTATTCTCTTTGTTAGCGATATAAATTTTACCTTGTTTAAAAATTTCTGAATCAGGGCTGATTCTTGAATCTTTATCCAAAATACATTTGAATTTGTGTTTCATCGTTGGATTATCAGCGATAATAGTGTTTGAAGAGGTTAAAATACAATCAAATTCTTTTCGCATTTTATAAACTTCTTTTCTTGCCGAATCTGAAGTAATCCACTTGGAATCCCCTGCCTCAGTTGCAATTTTGCCATCCATTGTCGTTGCGGTTTTTAGTACAACATACGGCATTTTTTGTGTCATGTTTTTTAAGAATATACGATTTAAAAATCGGGCTTCTTCTTCCAAAACTCCTTCTACAACTTCGATTCCCGCAGATTCTAACTTTGAAACTCCATCGACTTTGGGATTAACATCTCGCATTGCAAATACAACTTTAGCGATTTTGTGCTCAATGATAAGGTCAACACAAGGCGGAGTCTTGCCATAGTGGGAGCAAGGCTCTAAATTAACATACAAAGTTCCGCCTTCTGCTTCGTTATTTTGCAATTTTAGCAAGGCATCTCTTTCTGCGTGGTTTTCACCATATTTTTTGTGGTATCCTTTGGATACTATCTTTCCATATTTATTTAGAACAACACATCCTACTAAAGGGTTTGGTGAAACCTTTCCCAGACCTCTTTTTGCCAGTTTAAGGCATTGTCTCATATATTTTTCATCAGTCGTTAGTTGTTTCATATTTTCGAATTCTTGTGTCGGAATAATATTCTTTATTTGCAGAGAGCTTAACTTCTATTCTTGAGATTTTTGCTTTTATTTCAGGGTTTGGGCTTTGTTTTTCAGCTTCTTGCAGATATTTTAGAGCAGAGCGTGTATCTCCGAGTTTTTCGTAAATATCTCCCATCTTGAAAAGCATTTCGTAATTATTTTCGTATCCTCGTTTATAAGCTTCATTGTAGTATTTTAGAGCTTTTC